>JAGQHH010000635.1 GCA_020431945.1 Cyanobacteria bacterium HKST-UBA02
ATTGCGGGAGCCCAGGTAGGCGAGCATTACTTCTTTCTGGGCATCCACCAGACTGCGAGTCATCTCCATCATATTGCGCTGATATTCGAGAATCATCGCCTCGACTCCACCCGGGACAACCGGCATCCGGGGCTCGCCTGCCGGAACGGTCTGCCGGCCCAGGGCATCTTTCAAGGCCTGGTTGAGGGCAGGTCTCTTGCCATTCGGCGCTGGCGGGGTCGCCGAATTCGCCGGCTTCAAAGATTCAATCCCGGCAGCAGGGATGACTGTCTCTGCGCGCGAAGCGCGATCTGCTTTCTCCAACTTTCGTTTCTCCGTCTTGGGCTGAGCTTTCTCCACAGCGCAGCTGTTTATCAGATAGGGCATCTTCATAGGTCTTGGGTCCAGGCTGTATGTTCGCCGTCCCGCATAGAGACGGCCGAGATCGATATCCACCCCGGCAACCCAGAGACGGGCCAGGGAATCGAGCAATTGTGGCAGGCCTGCTCCGGAATCGGCACCAGCGCCCAGAGAGCAAGCCGTGACATCACGACCCTGCAGGGTCGCTTCCACCATACCGGTGAGGACCTGTCCCGGTCCCACCTCGATAAAGGTCGAGGCGCCCTGCTCGTGCATGGCCTCGATTTGTTTTTTGAAGAGCACCGGCTTCACCGCATGCTCCACGAGTAGCGAGCGAATCGCTTGCGGGCTGTCCGGATAACGGTCGCCACTGGTATTACTGAATACAGGAATTGCCGGGGACTTGATCGAAACAGCCTCCAGAGCCTCACCAAGCTCGGAAGCGCTGCCTGCCATGATCGGCGAATGAAACGCTCTCGAGACAGGTACTGGTCGCGTGGGAACGCCCCGATCAGCGGCCAGACGGCAGAACTCCTCGATACCGGCGGTGGTACCGCTCACAATGCACTGCTCGGGGCTGTTCAGATTGGCGATCACAACGCCGTCGACCTTCTCGGTGAGAGACCGGACCGACTCCTCGGTGGCGAGAGCGGCCACCATGGCACCGTTATCACCCTCTCCGGTCCGGGCCAGGATCCTGCCCCGCTTGATGGAGAGATCGAGCATATCGCCTTCATTGAGGACTCCGGCGCAGACCAGGGCCGGATACTCTCCATAGCTGTGCCCGGCAACTATATCGGGTCTCAAACCGAGAGAACGAGCGAGGCAGAGCATGGCCATGTCCGCCGCCCCCATGGCCGGCTGAGCCACGGCGGTATCGTTGAGAGCGGCCTTAGCCGCCTCCAGACGTTCTCCATCGAAGGACGGCGGAGGAAATATGTAAGAGCGCAGGGACGAATCGAGTTTGCCCTGAAGGAAACTGTCCGTCTTCTCGAGAGAATCGGTGAGCTCGGGAAAGAACACCGCCAGCTCCCGGAGCATATTGAGACGCTGGGAACCCTGACCGGGGAAGAGGAAGGCGATCTTGCCCGGTTTCGGATCACGGCGCAGATAGATCCCTGGTGCCCCTTGTGCCCCGGCTTTCGAGTCCGAATTTTTCAAGAGGGCGAAAGACAGGTTGATCTTCTTCTCCACCTCTTCCGGGCTGCCGGCCACGAAGGCCAGCCTGAATGCCCGAGTTCCCCGGATCTGGGCTTTCTCGACCAGTAGACGGGAGAGCTCCAGAAGAGCCTTTCGCTCCAGAGAGCTTTCTTCAGGGCGACTGAGGCGGACTTCCCGGGAAAGGGCATGATCGAGTTTACGCTTGAAGCCGGAGAGCTGCTTGCCAAGCTCTTCGGTGCTGTCGGCAGAGAAAACGAAGATCTCCCTGGGCCAGACGGAGCTACCGAAAATAGCTTCCGGCGGGCAGACTGGTCTGTACTCTTCCAGGACAGCGTGGAAATTGGTGCCCCCGAAGCCGAAAGCACTGAGCGCCGCCCGGCGAGGCCCGTCGACACTGCTCCTGATCCAGGGACGAGCTTCCGAATTTATATAGAACGGATTGTCACCGAAGCCGCAGGACGGGTTGGGCTGCTCGACCCCGATTGTAGGCGGCAGCACCTTGTGATAGAGAGCCTTGGATACTTTGATAAGCGACGCCAGTCCGGCAGTGCACTTGGTATGCCCGATATTGGACTTGACCGAGCCGATGGCGCAGGTGCCCAGAGCCGCTCCTTCATCGGCGAATACGCGACTGAGAGCACGGACCTCGGCCTTGTCACCGGCAACGGTGCCGGTGCCGTGCGCTTCCACCAGCTCGACGGAGGACGGCGAGATCCCGGCATCGGCATAAGCGCGTCTCAGGGCCAGCATCTGCCCGGCCGGTCTGGGTGCCGTCAGGCTCAGGTCGCGTCCGTCGCTCGAGCCACCCACACCTCTGATCACCGAGTATATTCGGTCGCCGTCCCGCACCGCATCGGCGAGACGTTTGAGAATCACGACCCCCAGCCCTTCGCCCAGTACGATACCATCGGCGGTTGCATCGAAAGTGCGGCAACGGCCACGGGGCGAGAGTGCATGGGTTTTGCTGAAGTTGACGAAATCGATTGGCTGGTTGTGAGTGTCGACGGCACCGAGCACCACCATATCGCTCTCGCGCGTGCGAAGATTGCTCATGCCTAGATAGAGCGCCGCGATAGACGAGGCGCAAGCCGCATCCACGGTGAGATTGATACCGCCCAGGTCGAAGCGGTTCGAGACCCGCCCGGCCGCCACATTACCGAGATAGCCCGGCAGCGCGTCTTCGCTCCACTGAGGCATCTCTTCCTGGATTCGACGTCTGGACTCCTCGGGAAGATGATCGAGCTTCCAGCCGAGCATGGTGCGTACAAGAAACAGCGCGCCGATGGGCCCGTGACCCGAGTTTGCCACGATAACCGCAGTCTTTTCCCGACCGAACTTGCGCCGATCATAGCCGGCGTCGCTGAGGGCCTCGCTGACACACTCGAGCATGAGAAGCTGGCTGGAATCGATGGATGAGAGACTGTTCGGCGGGATGCCGTAGGTGCTGGCATCGAATGCTACATTGCTCAGGAAGCCGCCCCATTTCGAGATCGACTTGTCCGTGGCGAAGGGATCCGGATCATAGACCTTGCGCCAGTCGAAATGGGTGGAGGGCACTTCGCCTATGGCATCGACTTTGTGGATGATGTTCCACCAGAATGTCTCCACATCGTTTGCCCGGGGAAGATAGCAGGACATGCCGACAATCGCCACCGGCTCGCCGGGCTCCTGCCCATCGCCGCAATCGGTACTCTCTACCAGATGAGCCTGAGCGGCAAGAGAGCGCAGAAGGCTGTCCCCACCGGCGATGCTCTCATGAAGCTGAGCCATGGTCAGGGTCCGGTCGTGCATGGCCGCCACCTGGCCGATCATATACATCCCTTCGGTCCATTGCTTGCCCTCGTCCACCGGGGCCAGGCTGGAGCCGTCTCTCACCACGCCTTTGCTGGCGATCCGCAGGCGGCCGAGATGCATGAGCTCGAGCTCCTCTTTGGCTTCGCTCACCGAGCGCCCCGAACCGAAGAGCTCTTGCTTGCGCTCTTCGAACTCTTCTCGGTAGGGAGACTCGATACAGCGAATCGCATGCCCGGGACCGGACTCGAGAAGCACTGTCCGGCGGCAGGCGATAGCCTCTTTCTGGAAACGCTCGACAATCGCCCCGGTGCTCACGGCCTCCTCGGTAAAGAGATAGGCGGTGCCCAGGAGCATTCCGATTCGCACGCCCTCGGCGGCAAGCGGCGCGGCTATGGCTGCGGTCATGGCAGCGGAGAGACTGTCGTGGATCCCGCCGGCGAAGAGGACATGGAATTCGGCTGCATCTTTCCTGCCGCCGAGAGCGCGGACGATGACTTCCACCATCTGCTCCCACAAAACGAAGCTCGAGCGAGGACCGACATGACCGCCGCATTCGCGCCCCTCGAAAACGAAACGCTTGGCGCCCTCGCTTATGAAAGACGCCAGGATTTCCGGCGAGGGAACATGCAAATATGTGGCGATGCCATTATCTTCGAAGTGCTTTGCCTGATCGGGACGGCCGCCGGCGATCAGAGCGAAGGGCGGCTTATGCTCGAGAATCGCTGCCATCTGCTCTTCTCTGAGCTGGCTCGGGGCGAATCCCAGAATTCCCACCCCCCATGCTCGTCCTTCAAGCCGGGACCGGCTCCGGGATAGAAGCTCCTGGACGTCGTGTTTGCGCATGAGAGAGAGAGCCAGAAAGGGCAGGGCGCCGGCCTCGGCTACAGAAAAAGCAAAATCGGCGTTGTCGCTGACCCGGGTCATGGCACCCTGGACGATTGGATAGCGAGTGCCATGCGATACCGCCAGCGGTGCCGATTCGCCGAGCACCGCCGGGATGTCCCCGGCAGCCATGAGGCTCCCTGCCGACTCGGAAAGCAAGTCGATGATTCCGGCGACGCTCACTCCTTTGAGAGCGAGACCGGCAGCCAGTGCGGCATCCTGTCCGAGATGGAGGGGCTCGCTTTTGTCAGGTCCGGTACGATGCATATACACACGACGGCATTCCGGGCCCGATCCGCTCTCGTCTTTCAGGAGCGTGGTCTCGGTTCCGTCCATGGCGGCAATTATGCGTTTGAGCCTGACCGGAACAAGACTGTCGCTGGCCAGATGAAGCTGGCTGTCCAGCACCGCTCCCTCGATACCGGCGGCGACCAGGGCCCTGACGGTATGCTCGCCTACTCCCCCACGGGCGAAGAGAGGCAATGTCACCGATTTCTTGAGACTCTGGAGAAGCACGAAAGTGGTGCTTTCACTTACCCGGTCCTGGCTCTCGCTGCCTTTGCCGATCAGGAGATGAGCCCCGGCAGACTGCGCCAGGAGACCCTCTTCGACGCTCACCACTTCCACCGCCGTGCGAAAACCGGCTTTGACAGCAGAAAGCTCGACTTCCTGACGCAACAGGTCTTCTTCATAAGCACCGGTCTCACCGGCGAGAATCACCAGGAAATCGGCGTGATCGACCTGATGCTCGCTGCAGGCCCTCTTCAGCTCCGACAGATACTTGGGAAGGAGACCGGGCGCCAGGCGCAGCCCGAAGGCTCCGGCAGGGACGGTCTCGAAGCAGAGGGAGAGAGAATCGAAGACTTCCCGGGGCTCCGGTTGAGCATGCTCGATATCCACCACCCCGATCGCTCCGGTTCTGGATGCGGCTATGGCTATGGACGGTCGGTCCAGGCTCCCGAGTTCGACCGTGGGGGCAAGAGCAACGAAACGAAGCGCCGGCATTTGTATCTCCTGAGAAGAAGAGGTAGTAGTAATCTGATCAGAGATGATCCTAAATATTTCCTGCCAAGAGTTTATGATTTTTCGGCGCGCCTGCCATTGAAGAGGTTTCATTAACATTTCTTGGCGAGCCTGGACACCAAGTCGAGCTATCATGTCAAGCTATCGAGTCAGGCAGCAAAACTTCAAGTCATGCTCAGAAAAGCCCTCTATTCCGCATACAGCTTCCTGGCGCGCCCATCCATCGAGGCCCTGGAGCGAGCCAGCCGCGACCCGGACGCCGCCCAGGCGGCACGTCTCGCCGCCATCCTCGAGGCAGCCCGGGGGACCCGTTTTGCTGCCGAGCACAATCTGAGCAGCGTCGCCTCTCCGGCGGATTTTCGCAAAGCCGTGCCAATCAGGGACTATGAGGGCTTCCGTCCTTATATCGAGCCCATGCTCGCCGGCCAGGGCGATATTCTCACCAGAGAGCGCCCCTTCATGTTCGCCACCACCAGCGGCACGACCGGGAAGCCTAAATTCGTGCCCCTCACCGACTCTTTCATGAGCGAATATCGTCAGGCATCCATTGTCTCGGGCTTCAACCTCTACCGCTCCTATCCTGAAATAGCCCGGGGCCGGGCCCTGTCCATAGTCTCGCCGGCGGTGGAGGGCACCCTTCCTTCGGGGATTCCCTACGGAGCCATGACCGGTGCTATCTATCAAAAGGAGCCGGCGGTTGTAAAGAAATGGATTACCGCTATTCCATATGAGGCAGCCTTAATAGAGGACTATGAAAGCCGGTATTACACGATTCTAAGGATTGCCCTGGCGCATCGCATCTCTCTTTTCTATACTCCCAACCCCTCGACTGTCAGCCTGCTCTGCAGGCGCCTGTCTCGATTCGCTCCGCAACTGATCGAGGACGTCGGCAGGGGGATCCTGACGCCCCCCGGTCCTCTCGACCCGGCTCTCCGGGCTGCCATCGAGCCCGGGCTGGGCGCCTCTCCGGAGCGCGCCCGCGAGCTCGCCTCGCTCCTCGAGCAAGAGCGATTCACTCCGGAGAATATCTGGCCCGAGCTAGCAGTCATCTCTTGCTGGACAAAAGCAGCAGCATCTTTCTATCTCCAGGATTTCCCGGAGTATTTCGGCTCGACACCGGTGAGTGATATCACTTATGGTGCAAGCGAGGGTCGCGGAACAGTCTTTCTCTCCCCGGACAGACAGATGCTCGCCATCAACTCTCACTACTATGAGTTTGTTCCGGAAGATGAAATCGACTCGCCATCACCGACAGTGCTGGGTGCCGGCGCGCTCGAGGAAGGCAAGAACTACTTCATCCTCTTCACCACATCGGGCGGGCTCTACCGCTACAATATCAATGACGTCGTGAAAGTGACCGGCTTCCACAATCGGGCTCCGCTGATCGAGTTCTTGCACAAAGGCGGCAATATCTTCTCTTTCACAGGAGAAAAGATCACTGAGAGCCAGGTTACCTCTGCCATGAAGCGAGCCGTAGCTGCCACCGGCAGCAGGGTCAGATTTTTCACCGTGGTGCCCTGCTTCCGTCCGGAAGCTCATTACCAGCTCTGGGTCGAGCCCGAACGGGAATCGACCGACACCGGCATGAAAGCGCTGGGCGAGCGCTTCGACTTCGAGCTCAAAGCCGACAATATCGAGTACAAGACCAAACGCGACTCGGCCCGTCTGGCACCGGTCGATTGCCTGAGCATCGAGCCCGGGACATACGAGCAGGTCCGCAAGGAGCTCACCGCCTCCGGCACCCCCGACGCCCAGATCAAGCTCAGTCACCTGAACCCCAGAGACGATATAAGGAATTCTCTCAGCGTCGGCTTGCAATCAGCAGCGATCACGGGATAATTACGCCATGACCTCGGCCACCATCGAAATAGCTGAAAATCCGACACTCGCTCCGGCCCGGAGCCGCCGCTGCCTGCGCATAACCACCGGTTTCCTGCTTGCCTCGGCGCTCCTCGCCAGCCGTCTCCTGAGCGCCGACCATCTCAATCCGGCGGGTATCTCACTTCACCTGGCCTGCTACCTTTATTTCACTTACTTGATGTTCCACATCACCCGACTCCATCTCGCCAGGGACCCGGCCTGCCCTTATGGTCCCCGGGAGTCGGCGGTGGGCGCGCTGATACCCTTCTCTTATATATTCTGGAATTTCTTCTGGTCCAGCGACCTTCTCGCCCGCCTGGGTATGAGCCGCCCGGTTGCGCTATGCGCCGGGATAGTCACCGGTCTGGCCAGTATCATCGCTTTTCCGGATAATCTGGACAAGCTCGACAGTCTCGCCTCCGCCGGCGCCTTTTTCATACTCTTTGCCACCGCCGGCTATATCAGAGCGAAAATCTGAGCTCAGTTCGTGTCTTTGCGTCGCAGTAAAGTATAGAAGCCGTAGGTCTTGATACTCTCATATCTGGATTTGAGATAAGGCTCCATTATCAACTCTTCCGCCGGAACCGGTCGGTATTCAGGGAAGCCCATCTCGGAAAAATTCGCATTGTCGTACAGCCTGTTCCATACGACATAGCGAACTTTGGAATTTTCCATATCAGCGATCACGCTCTTGAATTGCTCGGCGGTGTGATACCGGTAGTGAAGCACCGGATAACGCGAAGGGAAGCGACAGCCGGAGAGATAGAGAAGCCCGGTGTCATAGGGATAGACGAGGATCTTCTCGTCCGGCGAGGTGAGCTTATTGAGCGGCCGGAGAACGCTGAGATTGGTGACCGCTCGCACGGGTCCCCGCCGGGTCTGATAGAGAGGTGCATCGGCCGGCACCATCAACAGATAGAGTTGAGCAAGCGAAATCAGGCCCAGAGCCAGCCCATAGCAGGCCGCATTGATCAGGTAGTGGACGCTCTTCCACTTCGCTCGGAGATGCTCGGCATAGTGAAATACCAGTACGAGAAAGAGCGGGTCGGCGAGCAGCAGACGCCTGAGATCAGGCTTGTGGAGCTCGGCGACAAACAATCCCGAGGCCATGGCGAAGAGCAGAATCAGGCGGGGCTCCTTTTTGAGCACCAGAAAGCAAACAAGTGCTATTAGAGGAGCCAACTTGATAAGACCAAGCGGAAGCGAACCGAAGATCATCATCGGAAAGCCCAGGTCCGACATGAGACAGTCCTGACCATTGAAGAAGCCGTAGACGACGCCGTTGACACCACCATAACGGCCCAATACGAACCCGACGGTGCAATCGAGCATATCATTCAGAGTGCCGGTGGTAGTCAGATAAATCAGAAAAGGCACCGCTACCAGTGCAAGACCCAGAAAGAGAAGCAATGCCGCCCGGAGGATCTTCCTGTCCGGGACCGATCGCATTCGCATAGTGTAGAGACAAGCGGGAATCCCGATGAGCACAGGCAGAATCTGATTCTGGTAGCAGAGGCAGGAGGCGCCGGCAGCGAGGCCTGCCGCCACCAGCAATACCGGTCGGTCTTCCAGCTGCTCCAGATAAGAAAGCAGGATAGCGGCGAAGACCAGGAAGAAGAAAAGCGAATCCCAGTGATGCGAATTGTAGGAAAAGAAATTACTTCCCAGAATCACCAGCATGGCGGCCGGCAAAAGCACCAGCCAACCATTTATGAAAATCCTCGAGATTCTAAGAAGCGACACTGCCGACAACACTATAATCAGCGTCGCGGTCGCCTGGCATACTGCCTCGGTCCTGCCCAGGAGCATCTGCACTGCCGCCAGCATAAAGTAAGAGCCCGGCAGCATGACCGTGTGCAGATCCCGGTAGATGAGACCGCCCCGCAATAGCAGATCACTGCCGAGCGGTATCAGACCGACGTCGTAGTTTATATAAATGATCGAGAGCACACGATGGGCGAAGTAAGCGAGCAGCCCGCAGAAAAGCACGGCTGCCCCCAGGAAGACTTTTCCTCCGATTCGATCTTCCCCGTTTTCGATAACCCCCTCCCCGGCGAGAGCACAAACTAATTTTATAGGTCTGCTCGGCGGTTCATGAGACAAACTTAATTCAGATACAAGGACGGTTATTCCCTGCCGCCAAGCGTCAGACGAAGCTCTATCCCTTTGTTTAGTTTGCTCGCATTGTCCCGTACTGCT
>JAGQHH010000636.1 GCA_020431945.1 Cyanobacteria bacterium HKST-UBA02
AGTCTCCACGAGGCTTTGACCACGTGTCTTGCGGCGCTGACGCTGTCTTCGACCGGCGAGACTCCTCACTGGACCTCCTCAAATGATCAGGCGGGTGCCCGACACGGTGAATTTCACAGGCGCCCCGAGACCGGGGACGCCGGGAAAAATCGGAATAGTAAGAAATGGCTCCACCGTGGCTGTGGTAGACACGGTTACAAAAGAATTGCCCTGATCCGAGCCATACTCCACCACCGTGAGCGGATCCTGCTTGAGCCCCGAGAGCCCGCCCAGGACCGTTTGCCGGAACTGAGCCGGGATATCGTGCTTGACCGCTCCACTGTCCTGATCGGCTACCTGGGAGGGAAGCTTGGCGGCCTCGCGAAGCTGGAGATCGTTGAGGGTCATGCAGCACATGTAGTTGAAGCCGACCCCGATGAGGTCGACCACCACGAAAAGCCCGCAGAAAATCAGGATAAAGAGCGCTGGTCCCATCTCGCTGATGGAAGCCCCGTCTTGCCCCCGGGAGCTGCGGCGGACCGAGCGCAAGCCAGGCAGACGACCGAATCGACGCCCGAGGACTGATCTCAATTTCTTCCTGCCTGTCTCAGAGTTGCTCATTTATTAATCTCGTCTAATGACTACTATAACAAAACAGCTCTTATCTACTTATGCCCTTTCAGGGCACCCGATCCCGCAAGAATGCCTGATGAATGTAGAATCGTTGAGCAAACCTAGGGGAATCGGGCCGGCATGCCCGGTGGTCTGCGTCCCGCTTTGCCTGGAAGCTTGCCGGTGAGATTGTCCAGCTCACCCTGAAGAATTTGCCGGGAGAGACCCAGGGCTTCGATTTCCTTGATATGCATCCAGCCGTCCACATAGGTCCACATGAAGGTATAGGCGACAAAGCCTCCGACCAGGGAGACGATCGCCAGCACCGGGACCATCTGGGCATTGCGGACATTGACGAAACGACAGTAGAGCTGGCTGAGACCGAGAAAAATCAGGATGAAAAATACTATCAGGGGAATGACCAGGAAGTGCCAGAGCAAGCCGGTTGGCACTTTCCAGAGAAAAGAATCGGACTTGAGATAGGCTATCTGGGCTTCATAGACCTCTATTTGTGCCTTTATGGTCTTCTCGAGAATAGCCCGGTCCGATATCACATTGCCGAGCTTCCTGGCAGCCTGGAGCTCCTCGACAGCTTCGGCATAATGGCCGTCTTGCCTGTATTTTTGCGCCAGACCGAAATGCTCGTCGAACTCCGCCATCCGCCGGGCTCGCTCATCCGCTTCGCTGGCAGCAGCCGGGGCTTCCGGCGCCAGCTCTTCGGCAAGAGCCGGACAGCCCGCCGTATATACAACAGAAACCAGCAAAGAGCCGATGAGTAGAAGAGTATTCAGTGGTGATGGACGAAGCCCGCGCATTTCATATCCCTGACGTGTTCCTTAATTTTACGCAAAAAATAGCCGGGCACAAAAAAATCGATCCGGCGTCCTCCTAAATGTCGGGTGACAGTAGTGGTCTAAAAGTACGCTAAAAGCGAAATGTATCAGGGGTTCTCTTGAAAACAAGCAGTAGCACCAGATGCAGTGACCAGCCAGGCACCAGGGAGGCAACCATGTTATTAATCGCATTTGCAGGGGTAGTAGCTACGACGTCCTTATCCGTCGTCATTTCCACTCTGGCAAAAGACTGACTCTGGTCATCCAGGCATAGAGCAAAAGCGCAGCCACGACTGCAATCAGGCCGATGAAGAAATTGCTCTGCCTGATCTGATCCTCCGAAAGGACCAGCCGTCCGTATGGATCGAAACGCAAGACTGTATTGAAGAGCTGATCCGAGCTCCAGAGAAGAATCAGCACCGGTATCAGAAAAGCGCGCAACGGCGCAAAGAAAAACAGTACCGCCAGTAGCACCAGACGAAGCCTGGCATCCATCTCGTAGATAGCCAGCGTTGCCTTCAACAGAACATGATAGACCCGGTTACGCGATTTCATCGCCTCGACCACGCCCTCCCTGGCGAAATCGCTGTTCGGAGCGAGCCTCAAACCGGTTTTCAGATGCTCCATAGCCTCCTCGATTCGGCCCTCGCGCAAAAGAATCCAGCCCAGATTGGTATGGCTGAGAGCATTCTCGGGTTCTTTCGCGAGAGCGAAACGCATAGACTCTTCGGCGTCTGAAGCGCGCCCCAGGCGAACCAGGACCCGAGCACGATTATTGATGCAATTGATATTCTCCGGATCGATCGAAAGTCCATGCTCGGCGGCTTTCAGCGAGTCGTTCAGCTTCTCCATGACAAAATAGATCTCGGAGAGATGTCCGAAATAAGGCGCATAGAATGGCTCCAGCCGGATGGCTTGCTCCTCGAGAGCGCGTGCCTGCTCCGGATGATTGCGAGAAAGCTCGATGATTGCTTTGACATGAAAAGCATCGGCACACTGCGGATCGAATTTGATCGCCTCGTTCACATGATGAAGAGCTTCTCTGATTTCCTGCCTGAGTAAGAGACAGATTGCCAGAAGCGACCGGGCACGCGCATCCTCGGGATCCTGCACGAGAGCCAGGGCGAATTCTTTCTCGGCCCGATCGTAGTTGTGGCTCTCGTAGAGGAGCAGACCGCGAGCTACATGATCCTGACCCGAATTACTCATGGCGGCATTATGCACAAAAAGCGGTAAGAGCGCCAGATGCTGACGCTCGCTACCACTGCTCGCTCGAAAAACTTTTTAGAGGTTGTAATACCAGTCGCGATCTTCTTTCGGACTTTGCGTCATTACGAAGTCTCTGGGCTCACCCTCGAGGATGAATCCGCAGAGCATCGCTTCCACCGCCGGGGAATGGCTTCTGTCGCCACGAGCTGCGGATGCCTGGGGAACCTGATCGAATTCGTTGATAAGCTTTGAATGGACATTCAAGGACAGGCGAGACATAGAAGAAACCTCCACCCACGAACCACGGTGGGGGGAGCGTGGTCCAGGGGCAAAATCGACAGCTTTCGCTAAGGGGTAAAAGGACTGACTTAATTGGGGTTAGTTGAAATGGGGGGATTCAACTGGGGATGATTGAATGTTACGTGCAAACCGTGAACAAAGTGTACCCTTCTGGATATAATTTCGATTGACTGGAAATGGAGGGCGGATGACAGCAGGCATCCCTATTTCGAAGATTGGCAAAAAAGCAGGCCCGGCCGGGAGCCCGCTTCTGGCAATAGCCGTCAGCCTCGCGCTCCTCTCCCCGCTGTTTTCTACCCAGCCGGCTATGGGGGCTTTGAGTAGCGCCGACACCGCCGGACTCGAAAGCCTCGAGAACAAGTATTTCGATCATACCTATCCGAAAGATACAGACGAAGCCCGAATCGAGCGGCTTGAAGAGCTCATCTTCGGTGAAGCCAAGACCGGCGACGATAACACCAGGCTCTCTTCCCTGCTGGCGGCGGTGCCGAGTTTGCAGAGCAGTGGACCACCATCTTCGTCCCCGAGCCCTGCCGCCGGCCAATCCAGCCCATCGGGCAACAACGGCAATGACAACACCGACGCCGACCCGGACGACACCAGTACCGACTATCCGAGAGTCGACGCCATCGAGCAGGTGATGCTCGGAAAAGTATATAAAGGAGAGAGCCTGAAACGTCGTCTCGATCAACTCGAGATCAAGGCCTTCGGCAAATCCCCCAATATCCCCGACCTCAGCGACCGGGTGGATAATCTCGAGCGTTATGTGGACAGCCACTATCACAAGTCGATCAGCCAGATTACCGATCCACGCAAGATCTATAACTATTCTTCTCCTGAAGAATCTCCATCTACATACAGGGCGCCGGCCTACAGCGGCTCCGGCAGTTACGGCATGGCACCGCCGATGGCGTCCGGGATGCCAGGGTCAATGCCCCCGGTGGCGCCTCCGGGGCCGACCACCCCCATACCGGACCAGGTGAGCTGGCTCGAAAATCAAGTATTCGGCCGCAGCAATCCCCAGATGCCCCTGGTAGAGAGGCTGCAAAAGCTCGACCAGGCGGTCTTTCCTTCCGAGCCTCCGGACTCCTCGGCTTCCATTCCAATGCAAGTGAAAGTCCTGATCAATGCAGTGGAGCTGATGCACCAGCCCGGCGGCGCCCAGCAAACTGCTGGAGAAGGACAATTCCCATCCTGGCCGCCTGCGTCCCAGTCCGAATACCCGGCTTCTCAAGCAGGCTATGCGTCAACGAATAACAGTTTTGGCAATAATCAGTATCAACAACAGCAGCAGCAGCTTCAACAGC
>JAGQHH010000637.1 GCA_020431945.1 Cyanobacteria bacterium HKST-UBA02
GATAGGTAGCTCTTTTCATTTAGAGGGGCGCCCGGGCGGGCATAAAGCCTTCGGGAACTTGACCTTTATACAGAGAGATAGAACAGAAAATGACCGAAGCCACAGAGAAAGTCATTACAGAACAGCTGGGACCGGCAACCCAGGACGATATAGTCATTCTGAAATATTCTCCTGACATCATCGACGAGATTACCGGACTCTCCAAAGGGAAACATCGTTTCGAGGCGGTGGTCATAGACACCACCCTGTGCGGCTATCTGTTCCCCGCCGAGATCATGATCGAGGCGAGCAAACTGGCTGAATCTCTGGTGGAGGTCCGGGGAGCGATTATTTTCCTGAAAACCGACAGCGCTGTTGCGATTATCCGGGAAACCCTTACCGGGGCGCCTTCTTTCAAAGTGTTCGGCAGCTACTCGGAGATTTTCGACTATTCCCCTACTCTCACCCGCTATCTCAAGTCGGCCCTGGGCACTTCAGCCGGCTTCGAGGAAGAGGGCGCCGACCTCTCCAGACAGATCCTCATGTCCGCAGTGCCTGTGATGACCGAGGTCGGGCTCGAAGAAAAGACCAATTTCGAGACTCCCGGAAGGCTCATCGCCGTCCTCGCCCTGATCGACAATTATTCGCCCCTGGCCTCGATTATCGCTCGCTGCCAGGAAAAATTCACCGAAGACCAGCTCCTCGAGACGATCAGAGAGCTCGAGCAGAAAAAGCTGATTTATCCGGTGTTCAGTAAAGTGCCTTTCCTGGCCAACTGTTTCAAGAATCAGAGCTCTTTCAGCCTGGACGAATACTTCAAAGGCTGCCAGGTCTTGAGCCAGCCTCAGATTGACGAGCTCCAGCTCGAGATCCAGGGCACCCCCCTGAAAGAGAGGATGAGTATCGGCACCCTGGCTGTCAAGCGCGGCATGATCAACGCCCGGGAGCTGGAGGTCTGCATCCAGGACCAGGCTTTCTACGGACAGTCCGATACCGACGGCAAGACCTCGGTGAAATCGGTCTCGGCAGGAACCACCGAGGAAGCCCGGGTACAGTCCCTGGTCGGTCACCTGGGCTCCACAGACCCCATGAGCCTTTTGCAGAACATGGCCACAAACCGCGAAACAGGCTTGCTTTCGGTAGAGAACCGCGACATGCAGTTCAAGGCTCATTTCGAGAACGGCAAGCCGGTGCACGCCAGGATAGGCAGAATCCACGGCAACTCTGCCGTGACCGAGTTCGCCTCGTCATGGAAGCACGGGATCTTTGTTTTCATCAAACGCAATCCCAGCATCGACCTCACCAAGGACACCTGCAAGATCACCAAGCCCCTGGACAAGCTGCTTCTCGACGCAGCCCTGGCCCAGGACAATATGGAAGTAGTCTGGAAAAAGCTTCCCAACGGAGCCGATTCGGCTCTCGAGAAGAACGAGAGCAAAAAGGCCAAACTCGAAGGTGAGCCCCTCATCGAGCCCCGGGAAAAGCAAAAGCTCACCGAAGAGCAGATGGCCCTTGCCAAGCGTGTCTGGGAATCCTGCGACGGTCTCTCCTCCATTTCGAGGTTGATCAAAAACCTCGGTGACGTCACCACCTCCGACGCCGCCTTCGCCATCGACATCCTCCTGGAATACGAGCTGGTGACGGTTCCGGACGGCGATCTGACCAAGCCCCTGGAGAAATTCCAGAAACTCGTCATGGCCATCCGGGAGCACCTGGGCAACGAGCGCAACAGCGCTTTCCTGCGTTTGAGCTTCCGGGACACCCTGCTTAATTCCGGGCGGGGAAGGGTTTTCATACTCAGCCCCAAATGCGAGGTGGGGGTGGACATGGCAGTCGCCCGCCGGGCGGGAACCTCCCTTTCCACGGTTCTTTCGGACCTGGAGAACTGGCAGGTGAAATACATTGAATATGTTTCTCAAGAGGTGGAGAAGTCGGCGCTCCTTTCCATAATTAGAGAAGTGCACGAACAAAGCTAAAGTAAGTCGTGAAATAACTGGCTAAAATTGCATGGTTCAGAGCCAATCCCGAGTCAATTGCCAAGAACCATGACAAGAAACGCACTGCTTACCACAGCCATATTGCTGTCCCTGGTCTACCCACTGCAAGCCCCAGCCGCCAGTACCGCCGGCGACGCTGCCTCGGCCCTGTCGCCTCCCCAGAAGCGGGTCCGGATAACGGCTCCTTCGCCTTCCGGTCAGATCAAGCTGGCGGTGGCCGCCAACCCTTCTACTGATGCCGGACTTCTGGCGAAGCTGGCCAGAGACGACAATGACGCCGTCCGCAGAGCGGTGGCGGAGAATTCCAACTGCTCGGAAGACACCAAGCAATTACTTGCCGGCGATGCCGACCAGCTCGTCATCGAAGCCCTGCTTCGCAACAAAGCCGGTCTCAGCGCCGACACCCTGGACAGGATGGTGGAAGGCGAGCAGCCGAAAGTCTGCGAGACCATTGCCGCCAACGCCCTGACACCGCCCGCGGTGCTGACCAGACTGGCCCACGGCAAGACCCAGACCGAATATCTGCTACTCTCCCTGGCCCGCAATCCCAGCGCCCCGCCCGAGGTGATCGATCGCCTGGTCTCGGTGGGCGATCGTCTGGTGCGTACCTTCATGGCTCGCCAGGACAAGCTGAGCTCGAAAGCATACGAGCAGCTCTCTCGAGACGGCGATCTCGGCGTACGGTCCATGGTAGCGGGCAATCCGACGGTGCCCCCATCGCTTCTCAGCCAGCTCGCCCATGACTCGCACATGGTGGTGCGCATCGGCGTGGCCGGCAACCCTTCCACTCTGCCGTCCACCCTGGCGGAGCTGGCTTCGGACAAGCGCTGGGAAGTGCGTATGGAAGTAGTGCTCAACCCCCGCACACCGGTCGATACCATCAAGACTCTGAGCCGGGACAAGATAGAGAAAGTCCGCTGGGGAGCAGGAGCGAATCCTGTGACACCAAAGGAGGTGCTGAGCACGCTTGCTTCCGACAAGAGCTTGAAAGTGCGCTCGGCGGTAATGGCTAATTCCAACGCCACCACCGACGATATCGCTAAGATTCTCGAGGAGTCGGACATAGCCACCGCCCAGATCGCCGCCTCGCGTCAGGACCTCGGTCCGGAAGCCATGGCCAGCCTGGCGGGGAACCAGTCGCCCCTGGTCCGTTTCGTCCTGGCCGCCAACCACAGCCTGCCGACGAACCTCGCCGAGAAGCTCGCCTCCGACAGCGATTATTCGGTGCGCGCCAGCCTCGCCGGCAACAATTTCCAGGGTCAGCAAGCCGAGCAAATTGAGACAGCCGCCAAGATTCTTTCGGCACTCAAAGACGATAAGAGCGAAGTGGTCAGACAGTCCCTGGCCAGCAATCCCCTGGTACCGGCCGACACCCTGGCGCTAATGGCCGAAGACTCATCCTCGGCGGTGCGCAAAGCCCTGGCGGCCAATCCCAATACCCCTGAGAGGACCCTGATGCTGCTTGCTCTGGACAATGACCTGGGCATCAAGCAACAGCTACTTGTAAGGCACAACCTCAGCGAAGAGCTGCTCAGAAAAATCGCCGGAGAAGCCGATACCCTGCTGAAGATGCACCTGGCTACCGGCTCTCTGACCTCGCCTTCGGTGCTTGCCGGAATCGCCACCGAAAAAGATCCGACCCTGCGAGCGATGAGCGCAGGCAATCCGCGCCTGCCGGCCGAGTCGGTGAAGAAACTCGCCGGGGATGAAAGTCCGGTGGTGCGCTCCGCGGCTGCCACCAATGTCAATATCACCGGCGATGTCCTCGCCGAGCTCGCCTCGGACAGCGAGGACCGCGTCAGGATAGCCGCTGCCGGCAATCCGCATTGCACCGAAGACACCCTCGAGAAGCTCGCCGCCGATCCCCGTCCCGAAGTGAGACGTGCGGTGGCGGCCAATCCGCGAACCGGCGCCGATACCCTGGCGCGTCTGGCCAAAGACGACGCAGCCTGGCTGGCTTCTCCCGAAACAGGACGATAAGAAAGGAAACTAGACATGGTCGATGCAGTCGAAGCAGTAATAGTCGATGCGGTGAGGACTCCCATCGGTCGGTACGGAGGCGCCCTCAAAGAAGTCCGGGCGGACGACCTGGCGGCCCTGGTGATCAAAGCCATAGTCGAGCGCAACGAGCTCGATCCGGCTTCCATCGAAGATGTTCTCATGGGCTGCGCCAACCAGGCAGGGGAGGACAACCGCAATGTCGCCCGCATGTCGGTGCTGCTTGCCGGACTGCCGGTGACAGTCCCGGGCGGCACGGTCAACCGTCTCTGCGGCTCCGGACTGATGGCGGTGAACGAGGCCGTAGCCCAGATAAAGAGCGGTCAGGGCGATATTTTCATAGCCGGAGGGGTCGAGTCCATGAGCCGCTCGCCTTTTGTCATGGCCAAACCCGAGCTTGCTTTCCCCCGCGGCGACATGACCCTTTTCGACACCACCCTGGGCTGGCGTTTCACCAACAAGAAGCTGGCAGCCATGCACCACCCGTACGCCATGGGCGAGACCGCCGAGAATCTCGCCGAGAAATACGGCATCGCCCGGGATCGTCAGGATGAGTTCGCTCTCTCGAGCCAGCACAAATATGGCGAGGCCCAGAAAGCCGGACGCTTCAAAGACGAGATCCTGCCTGTTACTCTGCCCCCGGTCAAGAAAGACCCGAGTCCCCGGATCGTCGACACCGACGAGCACCCGAGACCGCAAACCACCATGGCGGACCTGAGCAAGCTGAGAGCGGCTTTTCGTGAAGGCGGCTCGGTCACCGCCGGCAATTCTTCCGGTATCAATGACGGTGCTTCGGCCCTGCTCATTATGTCAGCGGAAAAAGCCCGGGAGCTCGGGAAGAAACCCATGGCGAAAGTGCTCTCCTCGGCGGTGGCCGGAGTCGATCCTGCCACCATGGGGGAAGGTCCTGTGCCGGCTTCTCGAAAAGCCCTGGAAAGAGCCGGTCTGTCGGTTTCGGACCTTGATCTGGTGGAGCTCAACGAAGCTTTTGCCGTACAGGTCCTCGCTTGTATAGATCAGCTCGCGATCCCCACCGATCGGCTCAACGTCAATGGCGGCTCCATCGCTCTCGGACATCCCCTGGGAGCAAGCGGCGCCCGCATCCTCACCACCCTTCTCTATGAGATGGGCAGGCGGGGTTCCCGGCATGGTCTGGCCACCATGTGTATCGGTGTCGGCCAGGGTATAGCTACCGTGGTGGAAGGCGTCCGATAATACCCGAAAAATAGCCGGGCGGTGTCCGATCCGATCACTCTACGTTTAAGTTGTTCTCTTACTCAGGTATAAATACCAGGACGAGTATCAGATCTTAAGACTGACAGTGACATTCACCTTTCTCCAGCTCTCCGACGTCCACCTGGACTCCCCCCAGAATCACGGGGTGATTTCTTACGGGCCGGCGCAGCGCGCCGAGCGCTATGCCGATCTGGTGGAAGCCCTGGTCAACGCCCTGATGATCGGCCGCGAGCGCAATGTCGACGCCGTTTTCATCGCCGGCGGTCTCTGGAATCACGATACGATCCGCTCCACCACCGCCGGCACGGTGCTCGAGGCTGTCGAAGAGCTGGGGACCACACCGGTATATATCCTTCCCTCGGACAGCGACCCCTTTACCATCGAATCGCCTTACAACTCGCGCTTCCTGTCCGCCCGGGGCATGCGAGGCTGGCCCCGGAACGCCGTCATATTCAAGAACTCGGAGTTCGTCACCCATCGCCATCCCAACCGTCCCGAAGTAACGGTGACCGGCTTCGCCAGCACCACCAGGACACGGGTGCGGCAGCGTCTTCTATCCGAGCCTGTCTGTCCGGACGAGCGAGGGGAGCTGAGCATCCTCCTCTATCACGGCAGCCTGGACTCCTATGGCGGAATGGACGGCACGGATCCCACCAGGGTATCGGCGCCCTTCTCGAAAGAAGAGCTTCGGGAACAGGGATTCACCTACGCCGCCCTCGGCCACCATCATGAATACACCGAAGTGCGGGACGACGAAGGGCTTCTCCTGGGCGCCTATTCCGGTTGTCTCGCCGGTCGCAATTTCGAGGAGATCGGCCCCCGGGTGGCGGTGATCGGCACTATCGAGAACGGGGAGACCATTCTCGAGCCGGTAGAAGTCTCCCGCAACCGTCTTATGTATATCGCCGTGGACGTTTCCGGACTCGACTACGATGCTCTCAAAGAAGAGATCGTGATCTCCATGGAAGAGCAGGAGGTCAGACCCGAAGAAGACATCGTCACCCTGGTGATGGACGGCCGGTATTCCCAGGGCGCCCACCCGGAGGAAGTGATCCACGAGATCCAGGACGCCTTCCGCCGCCTGATCATCGTCGATCGCACCAGACCCGACTATCTTTCCGAAGAGTTCGATCCTCGCACCACCGAGGCGACTTTCGTCGAGAACATGCTCGATCGCATGCACCAGGCCGAAGAGCTTCGTCAGCGGGAGACCGTGGGAGACAGCCTCACCGGCATTCCGGCTTTCCTCTCCGGAAAGACCGTGGAAGATGCCCTCTATTACGGTCTCGACGCCCTCAAGAACAGAAAGGTGACGGTCCGCCATGTGGATTGAGAGCGTCAGCTTTGTCGGTTTCGGCTCCATAGCCAATGAAAGTGTCGAGTTCAGCCGCGACGATCTGAATCTCATCGTAGAGCCCAACGAGTACGGCAAGTCCACCATGGTGGAGTCGATCTGGGCAATCCTCTTCGATTTCCCCGGCGATTCCCTGCTCGAGTCCTCCGAGCGCGACTCCATGCGTCCCTGGGATAGCAGCATGCCTTATTCGGGAATTCTCGACCTCGAGGCAGGGGGACGCTCTCTGAGGATCATCCGGGATTTCCAGGAGCGCACAGTGACGGTACTGGACCGCGGCCAGGACGATCTGGACGTCACCACCGAGTTTCTCGACGAGAGCGGTGAAGAGCAAGTCGGCTTGAAGCTCACCGGCATGAGCAGGGACCTGTTTCGAAACACCTGCCTGGTCGGCCAGCGTCACCTGGACGAGCACCACGCCGGAGGCACCGGCAATATCATCGAAGATCTGCAAGCGATCGCAGACAGCTCCTCCACCGGCTCCACAGCCGGCACCGCCATCGGTGTCATAAAAGAGACCATGGCACATTATCCTTATGGAAGCGGGCGCTCCCCCATCACTTCGGTGATCGCCGAGCTCAACGCCCGGAAAGAGGAGATCGTCGCCCGCCTGGCCGAGATGGACGGCGAACGGGAGATGATGGCATCCTGGCTGGTCCAGATCGAAGAGGCGGATCGCCAGATCTCGGGCGAATCGGCCAATCCCATGGACATCGAATACAACAATATCAAGCTCGAGCTCTCGGAGCTGGAGCGCCGACTCGAACACCTCAGCGACCGGGTGAGCAGCCGGGAGGAGCTCGAAGCCAGACTGGCCGAGCACAACCAGTCGAGCCCCCTGCCCGATATCTATCTCAACAAGATCAACGAGCTCTGGACCAGGCGCGAATCTCGCAAGTCCGACATGGAGCATCTCAACGACGAGATCCAGCCCAACCAGGAAGAATACGAGCGCCTGGAGCAAGCCCTCAACGAGCAATGGCAGGGCTTCGAAGAATTCACCCAGGAAGAAGCCAATACCGTATCGACCCTGGCGGTCAATCTCTATAATCTGCAGCGCGAAATCGTCGACCTCAAGCGCGATCTCCAGGAAACCACAGGTCGGAGGCTCGCTCCTCTCATCGAGTCTGCATCTCATGAAAAAGGTGCTTACAAACTGGCCAAGCTTCTCAGCAAAGAAGAGATCGAAGAAGCCCGCTCTTTCTCGTCTCTGGTGGTAGCCTTCAAAGAGCAGCTCGTAGACGCCGAGAAGAAACTCGAAGAAGTCAAATTCAATGTCGACGACATCGCCGAGAAGCAGTTAGCCTACCGGAACAACTGCCTGGTGAAGAGTATCCTCACTTTCGTGGGGGCCATCGTCCTGGTCCTCATTCCACCCATGCTCAAATCCTCGGCAGTGGACGTACCGCAAATTGTGGTGACCATTTTCATGGCCGCCGGATTGCTGCTCTTCCCTGTCTTTCTCTTTTTCGTGAGCCGCTGCCTGACTTACAAGTCGCATATGGCTGATGAGAAAGAAAGCACCATGAACGAAGAGCACAAAATCAAAAAAGCCCTTCAACAGAGCCAGGGTAAAATCGCCAACCTCGAGATCAAGCTCAGCAACCTCGCGCAGAAAGCCGGTCTGGACGACAAGCAAAACCTTCTGTCCATGCTCGAGCAGGCTTCCAGCGAAGCGGTGATCATCGAAGAGCAGGAATCCCGGGAGAATGTCGTCAAAACACGAGAGCAGAACGAGCAGAAACTCCTGAGCGATCTCGCCTACTATTTCAACAAAGCCGGACGCAGCACCGAGGTCATCGACTCCCAGCGAGCCATGGACCTCTCCCAGGACATCAATGCTTTCTATGCCGAGAAGATGTCTCTGAACGAGCGCTTCCAGCAGATCCACAATGCCCGCAAGCAGATGGACTTCCTGGCCCAGGAGATCGTCCAGATCGACAGCGAGCTAGCCCCCACACTCCTCGAGGCCGGGATCGACACAAGCGAAGGCACCGATGAAAAGCTCCCCGAGATATCCACCCTCCTGGATTTCCAGAACAAGCGCCAGGAGATCCTGGACGATCTCTCCAAGCTCGAATACGACCTCTCCAATTTCGCCAATGTCGACACCGCCGCCACTGACCTGCAAGTCCAGAGAGACGCCATGGTAGCGCGTATGAACGAACTGGTGGAGCTCAAGCCCGAGCTCGCCGACCTGCCCGAGCCGGACCCGAACAACCCGCCGGCAGCGCTCCTGCCCTGGGGCGAAGGTGAAGGAGCATCCCGGGCCAGGGAGAAAAAAGAAGAGCTCCTGGTCAAGCTTCGCACTGCCTGCAACAACAGGGACGAGCATTATCTCGAAGCCGTGGAAGAGCTATCCTCGGTAGAGCACGAGCTGGTCTGCGCCAAACGAGCCAAGCTTGCCCTGGAGCTGGCGGTGAGCGTCCTCAATCAATCCTCCACCACGACCTATACAGCCTGGTCCGAGCGGCTCAATGAGGCTGCTGCCGAGATAATCGAAGCCCTCGATAGCGATGTGGAGTCCCTTTCTTTCGACAACGATCTCCATATCACGGTGAAGCTCCGGAGCCTGGCCGAGCCGGTCTCATCCGGCGAGATCAAATCCCGTCTCTCCACCGGATTGCGGGAGCAGGTCCACTGGCTGGCCCGCATGGCCCTGGCTCGTTATCTCTCCAGCGAAGAGTCCCTGCCGATCGTTCTCGATGAGCCTTTCAGCGAAGCCGATGACACGAGATTCCTGGGCATCATGCGCTTTCTTATCGACTCGGTCCTGCCCAATCACCAGGTCATTCTCCTGAGCTGCCACCATCAACGACACCAGTGGCTGCTCTCCCAGCTTGACGAAGAGAGAGGCGCGCGGCTTTCTTTCCGCAATCGGATACCGGCGGTGCCGGCCGATTGAGAATTAATTAGTACCGCTGGCGAGCCGGTAGCCGGGCTTGAGAATTTCGTCGGCGTTGAATTTCTTGGCAATCCTGTGAGACAGGAAATAAGTGAGTGGATGTCTGGCGGGGTTGCACTTCTGATCCAGAATCAAATGTGTAAGGATCGAAAGAGATATACCAACGCGATATGCCTGCTTGTTCGGACCTCTGAAAAGCAGGTAGAAAGCTGCAAGCAGCTCGAAAGAATGTAAAGGTAGATAGAGTTTGCCGCTATATCTCTCATGCTCGGCTTCCTTAAATCTTGCCCAGTTTGGCTTCCAGCCGTGGGCCCTGACATAGTCCACCAGATGATCCAGATCGATCAACCAGCCGGCAAGGAATGTGGCTACTGCTGCCGGCTTGGATTTATAGCGCCAGTAACTGACGCAACCGACGCCAGCCGACGTGATAATGTGGCCTACGGTTCGCATATTGTGGAGTCACCTTTCAAGCTGATCATGCTAAAACAGTCGTACCCTTATAAAATGCAGCTAGGCTGCAATGATGAACTATTTGATTAGCGTATTTTCATATATACCACAGGATAAGGGTTTTACGCCGTTCTGTCTACTATTTAGGACCGTGCCCACTAGAAAAAAGGATATGTCGATGAGCCGAAAAGTCGTATTTCCCCTGACCATTCTGATTCTGATCGCCCTGGTCACTGCCGGTCAGTCGGAAGCTGCGGCCCAGAGCCCCAGCCCCCAGGCGGTCAGCATGTACAACCTGGGTCTCAACGCCTACAAGATGGGTTCCCTCGATTCGGCGATCATCTTCTTCAAGCGGGCCACCGATCTCGATCCCAATCTCGCCGATGCCCAGTACAATCTCGGCGTCCTCTATAAGAGCCAGAGACGGTTCAAGGAAGCTATCCCGCGTTTCGAGGAAGTGCTCCGGATCAAGCCCAGCGACGCCGACGCTCACTACCAGCTCGGCCAGTCCCTGCAGGCCCAGTCTCGCTTTGCCGAGGCCAAGCAGCACTATCAGTCGATTCCACCCAGCTCCCCCAGTTTCCCCGAAGCCCAGAAACGGGTGGCCGAATGCGATCGCAATCAAACCCCCGCAGCTTCGAGCTCACCGGCTCAGATAGCGACCACCACCCCGACCCAGACCCAGAGTAATCCCGTCGCTACGCCTGCTTACCAGGCTCCCCAGACTCAGCCCTTACAAACACAGGTTCAGACACCGGTGACACCGGTCCAGAGCGCCCCCACCCCGGCACCGTCAGTGGCAGGCAAGCCTGTGGCAGTGCTAGCCAATACCTCGGTGCGGGTCATCGCCACCGGATTCAACGCTCCTTCCGGTCTCACTTTCGACCGTCAGGGCAATCTCTATGTCGCTAATTTCAACAGCAATACAGTGGACCGGATCAGCTCCGACGGCACTCGCACCCAGTTTGCCGCCGGCGGTCATCTGAAGGGTCCCATCGGTCTTGCTGCTGACGAGGCAGGCAATATATATGTAGCCAATTACAGCGGCGGCACCATTGCCAGAATCACCCCGGCAGGGATCTCCACCGTCATTGCTACAGGCTTCAAACAGCCTTATTACCTGATTCTCGATCGGGGCGGCAATCTATTCGTCACCCAGCAGGAAGACAACTCCATCGTCCGGGTGACCCTGCCCCGCACCGTCGTTTTCAGCAACGGCAACAGCACCAACTGAATATCGATCTAGCCAGGGTCTTCTTCTTTTTTCTTGTCAGCGAACAATTCCATGGGGATCGGCAGGAGGATAGTGCTGCTTTTCTCGCTGCTCACCTCGAGCATTGTCTGGAGCTGGCGCAACTGCATGGCGCCGGGCTGCGATGAGATTACCGCCGCTGCATCCCGGAGCTTCTCGGCAGCCTGGAGCTCGCCGTCGGCAGCGACGATTTTGGCACGTCTCTCTCTTTCGGCCTCCGCCTGCCTGGCCATGGCTCTCTGCATATTGACCGGAATTTCCAGGTCTTTGATCTCCACCGAATTGACCTTGATTCCCCAGGCTTCGGTCTGACGATCGATGATAGCGCTGAGCTTTTTGTTGAGAGCATCTCTTTCGGTGAGCAGATCGTCCAGGTCGTGCTGGCCGACGATGGTCCTGAGCGTGGTCTGAGCCACCTGGGCCGTTGCCTCCACGGCATCCTCGACTTTGATCACCGCTTTCACCGGATCGGCTATCTGGAAAAAGCAGACAGCCGCTACCCTGGCAGAGACATTATCCCGGGTGATCGCTTCCTGAACCGGAATAGGCATGGTAATCACCCGGATATCGATTTTCTGGCTGCGCTCCAGAAGTGGAATGACGAACTGGGGTCCGGGACCGCGCATGCCGGTGACCTTGCCTAGACGAAGGACCACCAGGCGATCGTATTCATTGACGAAACGCAGACCCGATAAGACGACGATTCCGGTGAGGCCGATGAGAAAGCCGACTATTTCCATGTCTGTCCACTCCGACTAGCTCTATTAGAAATACCCAGATCCAGGGGAAAACCTGTTAAACGGATCGACACGGAGCACTATCATGGGTTTGTGAACGGGGAATATTTCAATTATTGCCCTGACGAGACATGTATGAGGTCCCGAGGATATGAACGAGCGCATCAAAGCCGATCGCCACTCCAGAAAGGACAGACAGCCAAAAGCCTTAGCTCGCTGCCGAACCAGGAAAAGACCGGTGGAGGAGATGAATCCTCACGAGAAACGCTCGTCGATGATCGAAAAACCCGGATTCACATTTCTTCTTCTCGGAGTCTTTCTTCCGGCTGCCGCTCTATTGACCGAATACTCGACTCACTATCTGGCAAGACACTATTTCGACCCCTTTCCGACCCTCTATCACTTTCTCCTTTTCAGTCTTATTCCAATAAGCAACCTTCTTGCCTGGCTCTCGGTGAGATCCAATGTCTCGGCTCTCTACTCGGTGACCGCTCTTGCCAGCGGCATGTCTCTCGGTGTCTGCATCCTCTATACCTTGATGCTCCTCCCTCTTGCCCCCCAACTGGTTTTCCTCATGCCCATGGGCGCACTGGGAATCGCGCCCCTGGTGGCCATACCTTTCTGCCTGCATGCCGGCAATATCATATGCGGACTGGCCAGCCGCCAGGATTCTTTTTTCGATGCGCATCAA
>JAGQHH010000638.1 GCA_020431945.1 Cyanobacteria bacterium HKST-UBA02
TACAATGTTAGAGTCCGTGTCATGAGGACTTCCGCATGGGAAGGAAAACAAGTCTGGTTATTGCCTCGGTCCTGATGGCTTCGCTTGCGGCGCCGCCGGTGCTCGCACAGAAGATCACCTACCCCCAGGCTGTCGCCACTTATAAAAACGGCAATTACGCCCAGGCTCTATCGCAGTTCAAGCAAGTCGACGCTGCTTTCCCGAACAATGCCATGGTCCACTATTACATAGCTCTCTGCCACCAGGGTCTCGGTCATCTCAATCTGGCCCGGTCCGAATATCAGCAGGTGGTGAACATGGGCGATGCCCGTCTGGCCGGTCTCGCCAGGCAGGGTCTGAATCAGCTTTCCGGAGCGAAGACCCAGGTCTACTCAGGCGGTTCTCCTTCTCAGATATCCGCGACTCAGCAGCCGGCGATGCCGGCCAAGAAGATAGCCAGAAAGGTCCTTTATTTCTACGCCGACTGGTGAGGGCCGTGTCATCAGTTTGCGCCCGTGTTTGACGCAACAAGCAGAAAGTTCTCCGGTATCCGATTCGAAAAACTGAACTTCGACGCCGACAACGTCCAGAGCCAGAAAAAGCTCTACAACATCAACGGCATTCCCCATCTGGTTTTTCTCGACAACCAGAACAAGGTCATCTATAACGGCGGGGCACCGGATGATTTCGAGGGTCTCGTGAAACAGTTCCAGTAGAGCAATTCCAGCAAATCAGTCTGAGCCGCCCGGCACTGTCTCGATTGCCAGAACCGGGTCTTTGCCGCTCCAGTCCTTGTTCCAGAGAACCGGGGTCTGCAGGTTGGCGCGGTCTCTGAGGACCTCGCCTTCCACCAGGTCTTTGAGCTTGCGATAAGCCTCCAGCAGGGTCGTCCTGTCTTGATTGACCCGCAGAGCTTCCATCAGTCTCCTGGTGAAAACGCTGTTCTCGTAATTTTTGGACTCCCAGGAGACCTGCTCGGCCAGGCTCGAGCAGAGGACCATCTGGCCGCTTCCTATGGTGAGCTCGGTGGGTGTCATGCCCATGATCCGGCTGAGAGCCTTGCCGCCACTGGCGGCGGCACCGCTGTGACAGACATCGAGAATGAGCACCACCCGATCCGACTTGACTTGCTCCTGGATCATCTTGGTGAGCCATTGCATGGGGATGCCGGTAGCGAGCAAACTGGTCTTATCCGTATCGTGGGCGACCAGGAAATTGACTCCGCCGGCGTCTTGCTGGGAGCCGCTACCATGGCTCGAGACATAGACCACCACCAGATCGTCCTTCTGGACATTGGCGCCCAGCCATTTGTCTCCGAGAGTGTCGATGATATTCTGCCTGGTGGCTTTTTCGTCGGTCAGAAGCCGAACGTTTTCAGGCTTGAACTTCTCCTTGTTGACGAGGAAATTCCTGAAATCAGTGGCGTCTTTAGCAGCGAATTTGAGGTTGATACTGGGATCGGCAAAACTGCTTATGCCGATTGCCAGAGCCCATTTCTGCCGAACCGGGCGGTCGCGGCTGCTGTCGAAATTGACCGGGACATCGATGGTGGGTAGCTGGGCGCTGCTGCCAGCCAGCTTGCTGGTGATGCCATTGGCCCGTGTGAGCAATTTGGCCGACTCTTCGGTATTGTCCTGAGCTTTCAGGGCTCCTGCCAGGCTCATGAGATCTGCTGCCACCTGGGGCGCGTCTTTGCCGTACAGGCTCTCATCTATGGCCAGGGCATTTTTCAGGTATGAAACCGCCTGGTCGAATTGTTTCTGCTTGAGATAAAGCTCGCCCAGATCCCTTGCACTGTCGGCGGTGACAGCATGCTTCTCGCCGAGGACCTTGCGGGAAAGCTCCAGGGCTGTTTTGAACTGGGGCTCGGCTTCGGTCAGACGGTCTTCTCTCATATAGAGGAAGCCCAGGTCCCGGGCGACTTCGGCACGGTCGGGATGATCCGGTCCGGTCTGGGAGTCGACGATCTGCCGGGCTTCACTGAGAGATTTCTCGGCTTCTTTGAAATTGCCCTGGTCTATATAGACTCGTGCCAGATCGCGAAGAATCAGGGCTGTCTCCAGGTGCTGAGCTCCAAGGCAGCTTTTGGTGGTGACCAGGGATTTCGAGATCAGATCGACTGCTTCGTCATAGCGCCCGTCCTGACGCTTGACTTTGCCCAGACAGTGTCTTGCCCTGGCGATGAAGATATTGTCGTCGGTGTTATAGATCTTCTTGTCGAGATCGATGGACTTTTCGATGAGCTTTTCGGCTTCCTGATATTTCCCCAGGTCGCAGAGCACGTCCCCGAGCTCCACCATACAGAGGCTCACCGAAGGGTGGTCGTCTCCAAGACCGTCCCGGCAGCTTTTGAGCACGTCCTGCAGGGCGGACTCGGCTTCGCTGAAGCGGCTCTCTTTGCAATAGAGCTTGGCGAGACCGCTTTTCACCATCGTGTAATAGAGATGGTCTTTGCCTACCTGGGCGGCAAGCTCGTCGAGACTGGCTTTGTATTGCTCCTCGGCTGCCGGATAGTTGCCGGTCAGGGTATAGAGCATGGCCTGGTTGAACTGGGCATAGGGTACAGCCAGGGTGTGCTGGAATTTCTTCTCGGAGGCTATATCCATAGCTTTGGTCAGATGCTCGCGGGCTTCATCTGATTTGCCCCAGAAGATATACATCCGGACCATGTTGTTGACCGGGTAATAGGCGAAATCCCCCGAGATCTTCTCCGATTCCTGCCAGTATTTCTCCGCTTCTTCAAAACGACCCATATCAAGACAGAGGGCGCCCAGGTCGTTGAGGATACGCGAGAGGAGAAAATTCTTTCCGAGTTTCAATTTCTCGGAATGCTCCCGGGCGATTTTGAACTTCTCCTCGGCTTCTTCGTAAATCCCCATGGAGCGAAGGGTCTCAGCCAGACCGAGATAGGCGGCGGCGATATCGCGGTCCGAATACTTGCCCGTCTTGGAGGCTTCCATCATCTTCCGGAAAAGAGTGAGAGCCTGTTTGTAGTTGCCTGTCTCGTAGGCCATGGTTGCTCGGTTATAGAGCTGTTTGGCCAGAGCCTTCTGGGCTCGGGCCGGCTCCAGGGAAACCAGGGAGAGCAGGACGAAAATGCTGAGAATGGTCGCGAAGACGCGAGAATGCAGTTTTGTTTTCATAGCGGACAATTTTACCGCCAAGAGCTTTTCTTTGTCCGGGATCATTAACTCGTCGGCTCTTTCATTAAAATTGCGTGACTTTTTCGTGACCTCGGGTTATTCTCTTTACAACCTTTTAATCGGCACTCCACTTATCGCTCCTACCTTTTCTATTTACTAGAAAAAAACTCGCATCCTCCGCGCTCAACCCCCTGAAACCGGCTTTTCCAGCCGGCTTCACCTCTGCTTATCGCCGGAAGTTTCTCTCATGGTTCTTGCATCCGACTGCGACAGCACATCCGTTTCCGACCGGGCCAGCACCCCGGGAGCTGTTTGCGATACCACCAGCCAGAATCTCTATTTGCAAGTCAATGATATCCGCACGACTCAGCCGTCAGGCGGCGACAACGGTCTCGTCGGCACGAACGGTTCAGTAGATTTCAACAATATCAAGGATGTTTTCGAGAAGTTCAGCCCGGCCAATCTTTTCGGCCACGGCGGCGACGATACGCCCCGGCTTTTCGGCGAGGAGATCAAGCCCGAGAATGTGATTCAGGGCGATGAGGGTACCTGTTTTTTCATGAGCACCCTGGCAGCCATGGCCGGCACCGAAAATGGCCAGAAACAGATCCAGGACATGATCAAGCAGAACGACGACGGTTCTTATACAGTCACTTT
>JAGQHH010000639.1 GCA_020431945.1 Cyanobacteria bacterium HKST-UBA02
GTCCTCCGGACGCTTACCAGCGGTCCATCGCCACTTCTCGTCTTTTGTCTGACGCCAGAGCCCGCCTTCGTTGTCCTTGAGAAGAAAAGCGCCGTGCTTCTTGCTCCAGGTCCAGCCCAGATCCCTGGCTTCGGCCCGCGATGCCCTGGTGCTGTCTTTGCCGCCCCATTCATTATCGTGACCGTACCTCTGACCCTGCTCGTGGTGGCTCAACTCGTGCAAGAGAGTGCCCTCGAGTCCGTCGGCGCCGCGCAATGCCTGCCGGGCCTTCGGCATGATCACCATCTCGCCGCCGGCTCTGGCTATTTTGCCCTGGTTGTGAGTGCATCCCCCGGAACAGCCATGCCCGGGCCCCTTGCCTGCTTCGTTCCCGTAATGGCCGTAGAGATCCTTGTCTTCATAAGTATCGGAACGGACGAACCAGATTTTCATACCTTTGTAGTTTTCGTGCCTGGTTTTGTCCAGAACGTCGCCCAGAACTTTCAGCTCGGCTTCGGTAGGCATCCCGGCCATATGCATCTCGGTCTTATTTTCTCGTCCTTTCTCGCCCGGCTTTCCGAACTCGATTCCATACTGGTCAGTAAGCTTTTTCTGCAGAGCCTGAATCCGCTCGAGCTGTTCGGTCTTCTCTACTTTCTCCCCGGCGGCCGACTTGAACTTGAACTCACCATATTCGGTGATATTCACCGAGCCTGTGCGCGTCTCTCCGGTTTCGACATTGGTCCAATTACGCCCGTCACCTTTCCACGCCCCGCTTCGATCCTTGAAGCCGATGGGAACACCTTTCGCGTCTCTGGTGACACTGAGATTCGCTCCATCCGCCGAGCGCATGGATCGCGTAGAAGTTCCGTCCGGAGAGAAAGTAGACTTGACACCGTAGTCTTCATTATCGAAGCTGTATCTGCCCTGGCTGTCGATGCCGACTTCTCCCCGCCTTACAAGAAATGTCGGTTCGCCGGTTTTCCAGGTCTTCCCTCCGTCCTCGCTCTTCCACTCGCCCATATGATCGCGAACGAAAACAGGTTTTCCATTTTCATCGCGCTTAATAGTGACGTCCACCTTTTTGCCTGTTCCGGTGGCATCGATGGTGGTCTGATTCTTATTTACAAGAGTAAGATCGCCGAAGGGTGTCGGAACGCTGTCCTGGCGTCCGGACACCGTGGCCAGTTTCATAGTCTCCAGGGTCGAGCGGGGAGAGGAGCCCAGAAGGCTCATATCAGGAGGACTGTCCTGAGGTTTTGCGACAGAAAAACTCGGCGGCTCGATGGCCGCTTCCGAATGCTTGCTCATTCCGGCCGACCTCAGGCACGGGCATGGTAACGGAATTGAAGCTTAATCAATGAACGTGACCGGATCGTGACACAAGGACGTCAACCTGCTGCTCACCCGAGATTTGCTGCTTCCCAGGACTCCAGATCGGCCAGGACCTCGAGGCGGAATTTCTCCCGATCTCCTTTCACCCTTTTGAACAGCGGCTTCATGGTCTCATTGCCCGGAAGAAACCGCTCGCCCCAGAGGATCATCTCGATGAGCACAGGCAGAAGGCCTTTGCCCTTCTTCGTGAGGTAATACTGCTTGCGAGTCTTGTTGTCGGGATGGGGTCGCTCCACGACAATTCCCTCTGAAACCAGGCGCTTGAGCCGGTCGGCAAGGATATTGGTGGCGATTGCTTCGGGGCTCTCGAGAAATTCCCGATACTCGTGCTTGCCGAAAAACATCAGATCCCGGACCACGAGAAGCGTCCATCTGTCCCCGAATACCTCCAGGGAATTGCTTATCACGCAGGGAGATCGACTGGCTTTCTTGACGTTCACAGAATCTATAATACAATAATACTTGCATTTTGCAAGCACGGAGCCGTCACGATGACCAAGACCCAAGCCGAGCCCCGCCTGGCACCACCAGGAGCCGGACTGCCGGTCCATGAATGGCTGGTGGCCAAGTACATTATCTTTCCCCGCCTTTTCAAGACCACCAGCAAAGAGGAGGCCCTTTCCCGATTTGCCGACCAGTCAGAGAAGCTGCTTGCCATAGCCAGAGCCCAGGCCCCGGAAGACCTGGTCAGGCGCCAGCTGGTCAAGCGCTTGCAGGGCATGGAGGATAGCTCCCGCTACTGGTCGGTGGCCATGGTCCTGGATCATCTCACCATAGTGGGCAGCAACATTCAGTTAGTGGTATCGGCTCTGAGCCGGGGGAAAACCATCGATCGCAAAGCTTCGATAAAAGAAGTCAAACCCCGCACAGATTTAGATCCCCTCGAGACAATCGAAAAATTCGAGAAGATGAGCGACCGATTCGTATCCGTTTTGAAAGACATCGATGTCGATGCCTTTCCCAATGTAAAATATTCGCACCCCTGGTTCGGCCCGCTCAATGCTCACCAGTGGCTGATCTTCGCCGCTCCTCATGAAGACATACATCGCCGGCAAGCCCTGGCCATCGTCCAGTGTAATAATCTCGATCTTTGAATTGCCAGGCGACTGCGGTAGGCTCTCTAACCGAGTCCTGACCGGAGGATGCCTTGCGTAGTATTCTATTGATTGTCGCCGCAGCTGCCATCGCCATCGGTGCATATACATTCTCGATTATCTGGAGAGCGAGCCTGGCGGAGGTAGAGCTGTTCGGCTCGAGCCGACTCCTGCCTCTGCCTGCCAGACCCGGGCTGGTGCCGGGTCCCTGCGGACCCCGGACTTATTTCAACCGGTCTTATCTATATAACCGGAATGGTGAAAAGATCATTGTCTATACCGATAAAATCAATTGCTTTCAGCACATATACGGCTCCGGATTGGCGGCCCTCGAGCTCGGAGAGCTGCCCGCCCATCTTTTGTTCTGCGCTAACGAGTTTGCCGAATACACTTTCGATCACAACGGTGTGACCATCGAAGACCTGCTCGATCGTCGCAAAGATCTGGCCCACAATATAATCGGACGCAAACTCGCCCTCGCCGTCAAAAACGAAGGTCTTACAGGATCGCAGGCGGACGAGCGGCTCAAATCCATGATCCTCCTGGAGATGAAAAACCCCAGGCGGGTCTATCTCAGCTATCTCGACCCGCGAGTGGCAGCCCTGCCCTCCGAGGCAACCCTGGGCTGTCCGGGTCTGCCGAACAAGAACGTCTTCAATTTCGGCATCGGCTTCACCCACACCACCCGGCAGTGGATTAGCGCGAGCCTGGCTAGAATTCACTGAGATCGGGCAAATATATCTTGCTTCTCTCAGGATGATATGAAGACTAGACGAGCAATCATTGCAGTCGCACTGCTGATAGTGGCATCAGGCACAGCCAGGGCCGAGGAGTCCTGGGAGACTCTCATGTCAGCGGGAGGTAGCGCCGCCGGCCAGGGCAATCTAAAGGGAGCCGAAAAGCTCTTCGAACAAGCCCGGGCGAAGGCCGAATCCTTCGACAGCAAAGATCCGCGCCTGGCCCAAAGCCTCGCCGGTCTGGCAAGCGTCTACAGCGAGCAAGGAGAGTTCGAAAGAGCCCTGCCTCTTTTCGAGGAAGCTCTTGCAAGATCCCGTAAAGCAAGAGGACTGGACGATCTAATCGTCCAGACCATCCGCTCGGATATGGCCACCATGTATGCCAGGCAAGGCCGATTCGATCTAGCCGAGCCGCTCCTCAAGCAGGCTCTGGTGATCTTCAACCGGGTCCTTGACGAAAGCGACCCGAGGGTGATGACCTGCACCATCAATCTTGGCTCTTACTATCTCGAAAGCGGCGAGTATGAAAAGGCAAGGCCGCTTCTGGAGAAAGGCATAGACATCTTCGAGAAGAATTACGGTCGGGCCGAGCCGATGCTTGCCCTCTATCTCAGCCGTCTCGCAGAGCTCGATATGAAAACAAGTCGATTCGAGGAGTCCGAAAAGCTCCTGGGCAGAGCCCTCATTATTGCGGAGAATGCCTACGGACCCGACCATGCCGAGGTGGCTCGCTGTCTCGATTCTCTGGGCAACGCCTATATGCTGCAAGCCATAGCCGAGAAAAGACTGCGCAAACAAGAGCTCATCAAAATGCGCCGGGGAAGACCGACCCAGGTCGAGCTGATCAACACCAGAAATCTACTTACCGAAAAGGCCGAGCCGCTTTTTCTGAAGGCTCTGACAATTAGAGAAAAGACCCTCGGTATCGATC
>JAGQHH010000640.1 GCA_020431945.1 Cyanobacteria bacterium HKST-UBA02
GGCGCCGACGACTATCTCACCAAGCCCTTTCACGCCCGGGAGCTCCTGGCGAGAATCGGCGCGCTCTTGCGGCGCCCCTCGGCGTATGCCAGTGACATACTTTCTTTCGGCGATATCGAGCTGGATTCGAGCAACCGAAAGGTGACTAGAAACAGTGTCGAGCTGAGCCTTCTACCCAAGGAGTATGCCCTCCTCGATTTCCTGATGCGGCACCCGGCCCGGCTCTTCTCCGCAGACGCGCTCCTCGACGCTGTCTGGGCCAACGAGTCGGACTCCACAAAAGAAGCCCTCACCACCTGTATCAAGCGCCTGCGCAAAAAGCTCGATCGGTCCGGAGAGACCTCGGTGATCCGCAATGTCCACGGAGTCGGCTACGGTCTCTTCATCGAATAACCCGGTCCCTGGATACGCGTTCTTAAAGAAACAGGTAGCTACGATACGTTTTAGTAAAAAATTTTCCAGGACCTAAAGACAGAATCCGGACAGAATCTCGAGTCTGGCCGGCGAGCGAAACACTGTCCGCTCGCCGATTTTTCGTGGTCCGATCACTCAGAAGAAAGCGTAGCCACCCTTGTGTTTGGGGCTCACATTCATCTTGCGATCGGGATCTGTCCAGGCCTGCCAGCCGGCTTTCTCGAGAAGCTTTTCAGCTTTCTGAATCACCAGCCAGTTGGCGCTGCGATCGACGTCGACCTGATAGTCCAGGCGCGATCCGGTGGCGGCGATCTGTGCCCGGATGGCGGCAATGACAGCCTCCGCAACCCGCCGGGCATGATTGTCCACTTCCGGGGATTGCATGGACTGCTCCACCTCGTCCTTGAGCTGGCGCTCGGTCTGGAGGACGGGAGTGTCGCGGAAGTGCATATTGGCAGAGACCTTGTAGCCGGCTTCCTGGCCATCCTCCCCGATCCGGGAAAAATGCCAGCCCGACTTGTCCAGAAGTTCTCTCAAATCGTCGCGGACCATCCAGTGCAAGGAGTTCCCGATGTTCACCGGGTAGTCGCACCGGGTGCCGGTCTGGACGATCTGCTGGCGAACCTGGTCGAGGATCGACCGGGCGAGACGAGCCGGTTGGGTCCTCTCCTCCGCCGACTGACCTGCACGCACTTCTGCTCTCACCGAGTCCAGAAGCTCGTGATAAGTCGGCACGAGCCTGGGTTCCTCCTCACGCGGACTGACGATCCAGGTGAGCTTGCTGCCCTGATGCTCGAGATACCAGCCGGAATTCCAGAGGATCTTGTTGAGAGCCTCCCGGGAGAGCCATTCGAGATCGACCTGAACGAAAAACTCGATAGTGTAGCCTGACCTGACCATCTCGGCACGAGCCTGAGCGATGATCGATTCGGCGGCAGCCATCACGTCTTTTCTGATCTGGCTTTCTCGACCGGCACGCAGCTCGGTCTCCACCGATTCCCTGAGCTCGTCCGGAGACATCAGTCCCGATCCGGAGCCCGAATTCGCTTGAGTCATGGTTTCCGCTCCCTCTATTTGCGGTTCCATTTCAGTGTCCGACATCGATTTACAGGATTCCCGGCAGACCAGAACGCCACTCTCGCAAGAGCAGCGCATGCGTTGAAAGCTCTGGTTGACGGGGATCTGGAGTAAAGACTCTCCAAACACAAAAGATGAGGGACGTGTACTTCCTGGTTACCAGAAGTGTAAGTTGAATCAAAAGAACTTTTGTAAAAGACACCTCTTTACAACAGAAACATATACACTATCTTTTTTAGTATGACACCTGAAAAGAAAAGAGCTGTGGTGGATACCACAGCTCAAAAGAAGACGGAGACCGGGCCCATGCCGTGCTAGTACACGAGCATGAACACCGGTCCCCGCCCTTCAAGCGGCTACTTGCCTTCCTGACACCGACAGCGCGGTTTGGCCACTTCCGGGTGGTGCAGCTCGTCCACCTTGCCCTCCTCGCTCATGTACTGCTGGCAATCCAGAAGCTTGAACTCGAAGGTGGCAACCATGCGGTGATGGTTGCCGGCATCAGCGAAGACGACTTTGAAGTGCCTGGGAAGAGGCTTCTTCTCCGCCGTCTTGTTCTGCCGCGTGAAGTGGAAGATAGGAAGATCTATCCGGCAACGGTGCTCGACGGGGCTCGATGCGAAGATCTCAGGGAGAGTCTTCACATAAGCGCCTGCCGCGAGCTCCTCGGTATAGACCGGCTCCTTATCGACCTCGACCTTCATGAAGGTTGGGAGATCGACCCGGATGCTGAGCGCCGCGTCCTCTACTTTCTTGACGCAGACACAGCGCTGGGTGCATTCGAAAAACAACTGAGCGGCCTTGCGCTCAGGACCGACGACGATTGTGCAGTTGATCATCGTGAACCCTCCTCAGCTCTTCTTTTCGAAGGCGTCGGGAGCGGCACGGAAGCAGGTCGCGCAGAGAGGATTCTCCGCCTTGAAGCCGGTCTTGATCGTGTCCACGTCCTGGATGGTGGAGAGGAACTCGATCTCGGCGATGGCAGGCTCTTCCTTGAGAGTGCCGAGGAAGGCGGCGACCCGACAGTTGATCGTGGACACCAGGGCATCGAGCTTACCGGAGAACTGAGCCCGGTCGAGCAGGATGGTCATCCGGCGCGCCCCGACCCTCTGCGCGGTCTCGAGGGCCACTTGCAGGAAGCCGCAGGCAACCCGGAGGTTACCCGGGGTCGACTGGTTGAAGCAGGCCAGGACCAGATGCGCCGAGCCGGCGACGCGTCGCTCGGTGGTCTCGGTGATCGGGTCGTACTTGCGCGGCTGGTCGCTCTTGTCGAGGAAGGTGGTGACACCGGCCCGTCCGTTGAGAACGACGAAGAGGTCGCTCGCGTCCGGATCGTACTCGCTCTCGTGCCCGTTGCTCAGGGCAGGAGTGATGAGGAAAGCTACTTTGCGATCACCTGACACGCAGGTGTGAACGGCTTGTGACTTGGACATGGTGTGTTCTCCTTTTGGAGTTGGGAGCCCGGGGGCTCCATTCAGCCTGCCAGGCAGGTTCTGATGCCGACCGCGTGGGCGGCGAAATAAGCGACCTCCAGGGCCAGACCGGCGAAGGCCTTGACCTGGAGCTCGAAAGTGGCGTACTGGCTGGTCTCGGCGCCGAAACAACTGTACGCCGCCAGAACATCGGACTCGACTTCCTTGCCCTCGGGCTGCGAGGCGCCGTGAGAGTCAGTCTCGAGACGATCCTGAGCCTGCTCGCGAGCCCAGACGCTGAAAGAGCCCGCGTGCTCGACCAGGTAGGCTGCCAGAGACTGGATCTCGGCAAGACGCCCCTGGACGCCCTCGACATTGCTGTTGCCGGAAAGCGCCACGATGCTGGTCACCTTGCCCGAGAGCTCCCGTGCCTTGAAGAGCAGGTTGCGGATATCAGGCTCCGCACCGAGGTTGATACCACCACGGTGCTCGGTGAAGAGCTTCTCGATGACACCGGCCTGGCTGGTCATGGCGTCGAGCTGGAACTTGATGGCCTTCAGGCGGATGGCTTGAAGCCCGGTCGGTTTCTTGGATTTCATCGCATGGTTCCTTCTATGGAGATTAGCCCTGGGACTTGCTCTTGATCTGAAGCCTCGGGTCGTGGCAGACCGGACAGAGCTGCTTCTCGACCTTGAGCCCCTCGAGGATATGCGTGCGAGCCTGAGCAGTGGAGAGAACCTCGATCTCTTTCACGGAGCCGAGGGCCCCGCTGCGCTGGCGTTCAGCAATCCGGCAGCGCATCACTGCCAGAATGCCGCGAAGATTGCCCGGGAACATCTGACCGGCGAATACCGGAATGGTGACCTTGGAAGCGCCGATGCGGCTGGCCTCGTCGATGATCATCCGGTACATTCCGCAGATGGTCGGGCGATGGACTTCGTTCATCCCTCCCAGACCGATGAGCAGGATATTGCGAGCTGGTCCGCTGCTGGCGGCCACGACATGATGCTGACCGACCTCGCCGCTGAACTCGCCACGCTCGATAGCGGCGCTGATGGCGCCACCGGTGATCTCGTCAATTGCCTGCATGCCGTGCCCGAAGGTGGCGTGCGCCATGTGAGTCATCACCAGGAGGTCCGTCTCATCGATGCTGAGATTGTCGAGATGTTTGGAAAAAGCAGAGGTCAACTTGAAGCTGACCGGAAAATCAGCGGGGCTGACCTCGATGGTGCGAGGAGCCCTTTTGTTTCTCTTGGACATTGCTGGTCTCCAGAATATTGTTGATACGACCTTTCAATCCGCAATAAATCAGAACCCTGAAGCCGACGCGGATCTTTCACTCCCCCGGGAGGGCAGAATGAAATTTCGCGTTGATTCTTAGCTGATTTGCTTTGAGGGCTTCTTGGTTCCGAAAAAAGTGGAATTGAAAGGAGATAACAGACCATAGGAACCAGGCCGTGATCAGAACAACTGGTTACCAGATACGCCTTTTCCCTTAAAGCACCCCATAAATCGCCAGATCCAAACCGGGCAGGGGACCGAGCTCCTTCAATGGATCCGGAACGCCTCATTCAGAGCAGCTCTCCAGGAACAGTGCTCACTTGGAATATCATCCTTTCGGTTGATCTAAGAGCTGCGCTATCGGCACAAGGAGCGAATCCAGGCGATCTCTTCACACTACGTGCAAAAGCGCACCCGGCAAGACTCGCATGAGTTGCGCTAGGAAGTCCGTATGAGCGGCGCCACCCATAATCGGCAGTCTCTTATGCTCAGATGCCTCTGTTTCATTGCTCGAGGTGCAAGCCTTTGTTAGCGTTCGATCATCTATCCCGATTTTTCCTTCTCTCAACAAAAACAACAAGCAGCCAGGCATTCAATGCACTCTCGATGAAGACAGGCACCGACTCGCAGTCGGCAGAGGGAGAGTCACCTGGCAAGCAGCAAGGGAGGCAAGCTATGAGCGAAATCAAAGTGGTGCTGGTGGATCTCTGGCGTACCCTGGGCTATTCGCACCCCCGGGAACCGATACATGACGTCCAGCGCATCCTCGGTCACAAAGTAGTGGAAAGAAACGGCAACCTCGAAATCGACGAAGACCCGGAATTCCTGCGGGACTGCCTGACCACGGACATCAGGCGGCCGGGGGAATTTCTTGCCACCATCGGCAGGGTCTATGGCAAAAGCGTGCCGGAAGGCGGAATGGCCGCTTTCCAATCACTCCTTACACAAGAGCGGAAAGCTTTCACGATTTACCCCGACACCGTGCCCATGCTTTCAGGACTGGCAAAGAGGCATGTGCGAGTCGGACTGATCTCTAATCTCTGGCCCTTCCCGACCCGGCATATCTTCCAGCGACGCGGACTGGGGAGGTTCTTCGAGCACAAGATCTACTCTTACGAGGTGGGGCTCAAAAAACCGGAACCTGAAATATTCGAGCTGGCGGCTAAACGTTTCGGGGTCCGCCCGGAGAACTGTCTCATGGTCGGTGACGACCCGCAAAATGATGTAGCAGGAGCCCTGGCTGTAGGGATGAAAGCGGCGCTGATCAATCGCGAGAAGCGCACAATAACCCTTCCTGACGGTGTCATGAATCTCGGATCGCTTACCGGTCTGGTCGAGAGCCTCACTCCATCGAGAAAGGCCGCCTGAGACCTCGAGCAGTATCTTGTCCTGACCTGGCGCGAACCGCGCCAGGGCCTCCGGCGGCCCGGGAGTTTTTGTTTCACAAGATGAATGTAACAGCGCAACAAATGTTTCAGTGACTGCCAGATCCAGAACTTGCTAGTTACTGAGGCATCCACTCCTCTTTGCATCCAGGTCCCGTCTCAACCTCCTCAAGTATCAATTTCCGGAAGCCACGTCGAATTTCTTTTCCTGTCTTTGCAGGGACTGGAAGCTCGCGGACCTGACAGATAGCAGTGGATATCCAGCGTTAAACCAAGTCGATCAATAAAGGACTCGAAGATGAACCAAGAATCTCCCGTGATCAACGCCAGCTCCAACGCCGACACCGTGGTGAAGGCGAGCGTCTCCCATGCCGTCTTCCTCGGCGCCCTCACCAACCTCTTCCACTGGTTCCAGGAAGCGGTCGCCGGCTACGAAGCCACGGCTGACATGGACCAGAAACTCGCCGAGCTTGCCGAGGTCATCAAGGCGGACCCCGACATGCCCGAGCGCCTGCAACTGGAATGGAGCGCCTACACCCGGACCCTCCAGAGCGCTTACCAGAACTTCGGCCGCGACGTGGTGCACAAGCTCGGATTCGATGAGCCGGCCCAGGTTCGCAATTTCGCTCTCTCCGTCGCCCGCGGCGCTTTCGAGCAGACCCGCCTGCGCTCCCGCAATCTGTTGATCGACCGGATCGAAGGAGCCCTGGCGGCCCGCTGATTTCAACAGCTGATCACCGAAACTTTCAGGACAGAAGCCGGTTGCCCGGCTTCTGTCTTACTTTCTTTTTTCAAGATATTCACTATATTTTTTAGTAATATGACAAAGCCGCAATTATTCACGGGAGTGACACCAATCTAATTTTCAAAAAGGTAAAAAGCCCTGTCATTTGGC
>JAGQHH010000641.1 GCA_020431945.1 Cyanobacteria bacterium HKST-UBA02
ACCTTCTGCTCGCCTCGGTAGGTGATTCTCTGGCCAGCCGGAAGCTCCTCCTCGGCAGACTTCAAGAAGCGCACGACCTCAACCAGAGAGTCATGGTGATCACCGAGAATGCTCTGAGAAGCGTGCTCGAGACCGAAGAGAACCCCCAGCTACTCAGAGCTTACAAAGCTACTCTTTCGAGCATCTATCACCTTCGCTCCTGGATCATGGAGACCTGCCGCCGATACGATCTCGCTGAATCGGCAGCCCGAAAAGCCGTCGCCCTCTCCGAAGATCTCTTCGACGATCCCATAAAGCGCTCTTTCAATCAGTCCCTACTGGTGCGCATCCTGCTCCGTACGGACAAGATAGAGGAAGCCGAGCCTCTCGCTCGCGCGATCTTCAAAGCCAGACAGGAAAAGCTCCCCGAGACTCATGTCCACGCCTTCTCATCCCGGCAGAACCTCGGCCGGCTTTTAATGCGCAAACATGACTATGCGGAAGCCGAGAAATATATGCTGAAGGCTTACCAGTATGCTCTGGAGCTCAACCGAACGGAGGGCTTCACCGACATGGGCTCCTTCGAGAACGACCTCGGGGAACTTCGCCTGAGCCAGGGAAGGCACGAGGAAGCCATCGAGCATTTGAAAAGTGCCCTCGAAAAACTCAAAGGCTCTTACTGCGAAGAGCATCCGGTGATGATCGACACCCTCGATCATCTTGCCGAAGCGAATCGGAAGCTGGGCCGAGAGGATCAAGCCCGGGTCATCGAAAAAAGGAGCATGGCAATCCAGGCAAAGATCCCCGAGCTCCCCTGAACATTATCAGAGGCGCAAAACGCCGGACCCTCAATCGGGGCATATGATGGTATGCTCTTCCACTATTTCGAGGGGTTTTCGCGACGATGAGAGCTGTCAGCCCAAACTTTGGATTCCTGCGCGTTGCTACGGCCACACCTGTTTTGAAGGTGGCGGACTGCCGTTTCAATGCTATGGAGATTATCAAAGTCCTGGAGCGCGCTTCCGAGAATTCAGTCAGCGTCCTCTTTCTTCCCGAGATGTCGATTACCGGCTATACCTGCGCCGATCTTTTCCACCAGCTAACTCTTCTGGATGGAGCCATGCAGGCTCTCGAGATAGTCCGCCAGGCTACCGAGACCGTATATGGTGGTTTGCTCTTTCTCGGAATGCCGGTGCCCGCCGACGATCAGCTCTTCAACTGTGCCGTAGCCCTGAGTCGGGGAACCGTCCTGGGCATCGTGCCGAAATGCTGCATTCCCAATTACAAAGAGTTCTACGAGGATCGCTGGTTCGCTCCGGCTGCCAATCGTCGGAGCCGTTCCCTGAGAGTGAACGGTGTCGAGACGCCATTCGGCGAGGATCTACTCTTTTCCGCCAGCAACTTTCGCGGTCTCATCGTCGGAGTCGAGATTTGCGAAGACCTCTGGTTACCCGTGCCGCCGAGCTCGGTGCAAGCTCTCAACGGCGCCACCGTCCTGGGCAACCTCTCTTCCACCAACGAGCTCATAGGCAAAGCAGCTTATCGTAGGGAACTGGTCACAAACCAGTCGGCTCGTTGTATAGCCGTTTATGCCTACGCCAGCTCAGGCGTGCACGAATCCACCACCGACGTCGTCTTCGGCGGGCACCGGCTGATCGCTGACAATGGCAGCCTGGTAGTGGACTCCAAGCGATTCGAGCGCCATTCCGCCCTGGATTATACCGATGTCGACCTGGACCGGATCAAGATCGACCGGATGCGAACCAACAGTTTCGGAGACTCCACCCTCAATCTCGGGCTCAATCGCACTTATTCGAGAATTCCATTCATGGCGGAGATCCCGGAAAAGCCGCATCGGCTCTCCCGTCCGGTAGAAGCGCACCCGTTCGTTCCGGACGACAGTGTCGAGTTGCAGGGTCGCTGCGAAGAGATATTCTCGATTCAGATAGCCGGTCTAGCCAAGCGCCTGGAGAAAATCGGCAACCCGCGCATCACCCTCGGAATATCCGGAGGCCTCGACTCGACTCTCGCGCTCCTTGTCGCCTGCAAGACCATGGATGCCCTGAAAGTGCCGCGAACCAGCATTCATGGCTATACCATGCCGGGCTTCGGCACCACCGATAGAACCAGAAACAACGCCATCGCCTTGATGAAGCATCTCGGTATTACAGTCGAACCGGTAGCCGACATCAGGGCCGCCTGCCTGGACGAGATGCGTCTGATCGGTCACAAGCCCTTCGGAATCGACATCGAAAGGCTCTTCAAAGCGAAGTCCGGCGGCACTTCCTTTGCCGCTGCCCAGGAAGCAATGGTCAGCGCCTTTTCGGAACTCCTGACCGAGATTCCACCCGGAAGCCAGGATCTGATTTTCGAGAATATCCAGGCACGCATGCGAACATCGATCTTGATGAATGCAGGGTTCGTATTGGGCACCGGCGACCTGTCCGAGCTGG
>JAGQHH010000055.1 GCA_020431945.1 Cyanobacteria bacterium HKST-UBA02
CTTTCATGATCTTCATGGAATGATCGACTCCGGTGATTACAGTGGGCTCGAAGAAATATCCCTTGGAAAGAGACTCCGGGCGCCTTCCCCCGGTGAGTACCCTGGCTCCGTGGGCGACGGCGTCCTTGATATGATCCTCTACCTTGCCCCGATAGCTGTCGCCGATCATGGGACCGACATCGGTGTCCTCGTCGAATCCGGATCCCAGCTTCAACTGTTTCACCAGGGAAACAATTGCTTCGGTGAGCTCTTTGCTCCGTCCCTGCGGGATATAGACACGCTCGGTGGATGTGCAGACCTGACCGGCATTGGCCAGAGCAGCATAGGCGAGAGCCCGGGCAGCGAATTCAGGATCGGTATCTTCGGCGATCACGAAAGCGTCTTTGCCGCCCAGCTCGAGATGCAACTTTTTCATCATCGGCGAGGCCAGGCTGGCGATTCTCTGACCGGTAGCCACGCTTCCCGTAAAAGCGATCACCGGAACGTCGCGATGCTTCACCAGGGGCTCGGCGACTTCTTTGCCATAACCGGTGACGACATTGATCACGCCTTTCGGAAAGTGATCGAAACAATGCTCGACCATATAGAGCGTTGAAAGCGGTGTCAGCTCACTGGGCTTGATGATCACTGTATTGCCGGCGGCAAGAGCCGGAGCCAGTTTCCAGGCGAGGAGCAGGAGCGGATAGTTCCAGGGGATGATACAGGCGACCGGGCCGAAGGGCTCTTTGACCACGAAATTGAGCTGGGTATATTCCCCGGAGGGCAGGAGCCGGCCGCGCTCGTGGCGGCCGAGCTCGGCATAATAATCGAAAGTGGTGGCGAGCCATTCGAATTCTTCTTCGTTCTCGGGCAGGGGTTTGCCTTCTTCCCGGGTGAGGATCTCCACGATCTTCTCTTGATGGGCTCTCATCTTCGCAGCCGCCTCATGGAGCATGGTGGCCCGGACATTGGCCGAGGTCCGCTTCCAATCTGAAAAAGCAAGCTTGGCTGCAGCGATGGCTGCCAGGGCATCTTTCTCGAGTCCCCTGGGGGCTTCTCCTATGGTTTTCTCGGTGGCCGGATCGATCACATCGATCATCTCGGTGGCACTGCCCATAGTGAATTCGCCATTGATGAACTGTAGCGGCATACGCTCTCCTCACTTGCTGGTCGCAAAAGGCCAATTATAAACCAATGCCAAGAGACAACACTTGCTACTATTGTCGCTCTAGAAATTCTGCAGCGATATCAAGTGGCAACGGATCTCTCGGTCACTCTCAAATGGGTCCTGGCAATCTCTCTGATTGTCTATGTCATGGTGATGTTCGGAGTCTGCCTCTGGGCTCACAAAAGAGTCAAAGATGTCGAGGACTATGTGGTGGCAGGCAGGCGTCTGCCCCTCTCCCTGGCCTGGGCAACCCTTCTGGCAACCTGGTTCGGGGCCAGCACCATGCTCACCCAGGCCGGCGAGGTAGCCAGGGAAGGAGTCAGGCAGGCGGCTCTGGATCCCATAGGCGGCGGACTCTGTCTGATCATCGCCGGGACTTTCTATGCCAAGCCGCTCTGGGAGATGAACCTTCTCACCAGCTCCGATTTCTTCCGGATCAAATTCGGCGAGAAAGCCGAGATCATGTCGGCTCTCATTATGATCCCGAGCTTTTTCGGATGGATCGCCGCCCAATTCGTAGCCTTCGCGCACATACTCGATTATTTCTTCGGGATTCCCTTCATTCTTGGAGTCCTGCTGGTGGCCATCGTCGGCACCAGCTATACGTTGTTAGGCGGCATGTGGTCGGTGACCCTCACCGACGCCATTCAGATCACTCTCATAATCATCGGCTTGATTCTTCTGACCTTCAAAGTATTCGCCGCTATGGGCGGTGGTGATTTCAGCCACGGTCTCACCTCGGTCCTCACCCATGTCGAGCAGGTCTCGCCGGAGAAGCTCGTCTGGATACCGCACGAGACCGCCTCGCAGTTCTGGGCCTGGGCATCCATCCTCTGTGCCGGCGCCCTGGGGAATCTGCCCGGTCAAGATCTGATGCAGAGAATATTCGCCTCGAAGAGCGCCACCGTGGCAAGACAGGCTTGCTGGGTGGCGGGAGGCGCCTATCTCGCCCTGGGGATGCTGCCGGTGCTCCTCGGTCTGGCTGCCGCCAGCCATTTCGGCTCGAAAAACGAGGACTCGGTGATCCCGGCTCTCGCCCACGTTTTTCTCGATCCTATATACACGATCATTTTCGTGCTGGTGCTTCTCTCCGTGGTGCTCGCCACCATAGACAGTGCGATCCTGGCGCCGGCGACAGTCATGGCCCAGAACCTCCTCATCAAAGTCAAGTGGATCAAAGTGACTCCACTCAACCTCAACCGTCTCTGCGTGCTCTTCGTGGCTGCTTGCAGCCTGATCATGGCCCTCACCCAGAGCCGGGCTTTCTCGCTCCTCGAGAACGCCTATTCCCTGACCATGGTAGGACTTTTCGTGCCCCTCACCCTGGGTCTTTTCTTGAAACCGAAAAGCGGCTGGCCCGCCATCGCCGCCATGATAGTCGGGCCGGGGCTCTGGCTCCCGCAATATATAATCGGTTGGTCCTATTTTCTCGAGGGCTTCGAGCCCATAGGATCCATCGGTCTTTCCCTGTCCCTGTCATGCACCGGCGCGGCGCTGGTTGCTTATCTGATTCTGCACTTCGTGCTCAAGACAGATCGAACCGTACAATAGTCCGCACCACTTCCCCGGGTGCGTCGCCGAGCCCCTGCACTACACCACATATAATACCACCGTGGCTCAAGCACATTCCCAGAGAGGCGCCGTTGTCAGCTTCCACGTCCACGAAAGCCCGCTTCACCCCGGACTCCTTGAGGAAGTCCAGGCAATGCCTGAGAAGCTGCGAGCCCAGACCGAGACGCCGGTAATCCGGACTGACCGCGAGCTGCTCGATGAGCACCAGACCGTCCCGGCACATGAAATCAGGAGACCAGTAGATGATCCCGGCGATTTCCCTGTACACACGCAAAACCCGGATCCGTCCCTGCTTGATCCTGTCCTCCAGCACACCTTTCTCCACCTGTCTGGTGAGAGCTGCCTGGTTGATCTTGTCTATTCGGTCTAGCTCAGCGAGATCGCCTGCGCCGAACTCCATATCAGAAAGTTCCATATGCACATTCTAACGGTTGGGCTGGCGCTGTGCAATTTCTTGATTGAGAACCGCCAGACCTCTGGCCAGTTGAGCATCCCTTCCGGAAAGCCGCAGGGCGCTGTCGGGATTATCTACCTCGAAATCAGGCTTCACCCCGATCCTCTGATCGTGAGCGTTACCGAACCAGTGCCCCTGGGGGCTGTAATAGCGGAAACTGGTTACCCGCAGTTTACTGCCGTTAGGCATGCCACCGATTACGGTCTGACCGATTCCCTTGCCATAGGTTTGGGTGCCCACAACTTTGGCGTCGCCATTTTCCTGGACTGAAGAAGCAAAGATCTCGCCTGCCGAGGCGGTCATTCCATTGACCAGAATCACCGTAGGCTTGTTCACTAAATCCGGGAAGCGAGGCATGGTAGTCGTTTCGTTACCGAAAAATCCCTGGCCGGTCTCTACCGAGATCTTGTCGCCCTGCAGGTTATAGACAGTGCTTGCGTACTCGGGATGAGCAGGATCCGAGGCCACCCGGGTGCTGATCGAGAGCAGCCTGCCTTTATCCACGAATAGGGAGGCGCTGGTGATTCCCTGATCGAACAAGCCACCGGTGTTGTCCCGGACATCGATGACAAAACCCTTGGCCTGCGGATATTTCTCGATGGCGGCACGCATCTCGTCGACGGTGTCACGCTGCATGAAGTCTTCTACCTTGATATAAGCGATGTCGCCGGGCAGGAGCGTATCGCTGACAGCCGGCACGGTCATCTCTTCCGGGGTGACTGTGATATCTCTGGGCTGGCCGTCGCGCATCACTCTCAGATTGACCGGTTTCTTGTCCGGATTGTCCAGGACTTCGCGCAGCCCGGTGTAATTGACCATGGAGGTGGAAACACCGTTGACGTCGGTGATCACATCCCCGGCCTTGAGCCCGGCTTTCTCGGCCGGGCTGC
>JAGQHH010000642.1 GCA_020431945.1 Cyanobacteria bacterium HKST-UBA02
GTCCCAGGTCGATGACCCAGTCGGCTTGTTTGATGACGTCCAGATTATGCTCGATGATCAAAACTGTGTTGCCCGAATCCACCAGGCGATTGAGCACATGCAGGAGCTTGTCCACGTCATGGAATGCGAGACCGGTGGTGGGCTCGTCCAGAATATAGATTGTCTTGCCGGTGGAGCGTTTGGAGAGCTGCTCGGCAAGCTTGACCCGCTGGGCCTCTCCACCAGAGAGAGTGGTGGCAGGCTGGCCGAGCTTGATATAGTCGAGACCGACCTCGTTCATCGTCTCCAGCTTCGTTCTGGCCTTGGGTATATTGGCGAAAAATTCCAGGGCTTCCTCTACGGTCATCTCCAGAACATCGGAGATGGACTTGCCTTTGAATTTGACCTCCAGGGTTTCGCGGTTATATCTGGCTCCTTTGCACACGTCGCAGGTGACGAAGACCGAAGGCAGGAAATTCATCTCGATCTCGTTCATGCCCTCTCCTCGGCAGGCTTCGCAACGGCCGCCCCGGACATTGAAAGAGAAACGTCCGGGCAGATAGCCCCGGGCTTTAGCTTCGGTGGTCATCGAGAAAACTTCCCGGATGGCGTCGAAGAGACCGGTATAGGTAGCCGGATTCGAGCGGGGTGTTCTGCCGATGGGGGACTGATCGATATCGATGACTTTGTCGATGTGTTCGGCTCCTTCCACCGATTGCAGCTCGCGAGGCGCCGGTACCGTGCCGTGCAGATGGTGCCGGAGAAACTCGAAAAGCAGGTCGTTCACCAGAGTGGACTTACCTGAGCCGCTCACGCCGGTGACCGCCACGAACTGATTGAGAGGGATTTCCACATCGATGTTCTTGAGATTGTTCAGGCGTGCCCCTTTGACCTCGAGAACGCGACCGCTGCCGGAGCGCCGGCGTACCGGCACCTTGATCTCTTTGCGTCCGGAAAGATAGGCACCGGTAGAGGATCTGGCGGACTTCTCGATCTTCTCGATCTTTCCCTCCGCCACTACTTCGCCGCCGTGCACACCGGCACCGGGACCGATGTCGATAACCCAGTCGGCGGCTCTTATCGTGTCCTCATCGTGCTCGACCACCAGAAGGGTGTTGCCGAGATCGCGCAGATGCTTGAGGGTATTGATCAGGCGACTGTTGTCGCGCTGGTGAAGTCCGATAGAAGGCTCATCCAGGACATAGAGGACTCCGGAGAGACCGGACCCGATCTGGGTAGCCAGGCGAATTCGCTGAGCTTCGCCACCGGAGAGGGTGCCAGCCTGTCTGTCCAGAGTGAGATAACCGAGACCGACGTCGAGGAGGAACTTGAGCCTGGCGTTTACTTCGATGAGCACCTGGTGCGCGATTTTTTGCTCCCTTTCGCTGAGTTTGCTCTCCAGATTCGAGAAGAAAACCGTGGCTTCGACTATGGGGAGCCTCGAGACCGAAGAGATGGATTGCTCTGCGACGAGCACGGCCAGGCTCTCGGGGCGCAGCCTGCTGCCATCACAGGCGGTGCAGCGCATCTGGGTCATATAGTTCTCGATGTCTGAGCGAACGCGGTCCGACGATGTCTCCTCATGCCGGCGAGAGAGATTGTTGATCACCCCCTCGAAGGATTTCTTGTACTCCCAGAATTCGCGGCCGTCGAAAGAATCGTGGGCAAGTTTCATCTTTTCTTCGCCGGAGCCGTAGAGCAAGACCATCTGGTGCTTCTTCGCGAGTTTGCCGAAAGGTGTATCGGCGTCGAATTTGTAATGTTTGGCAACGGAGCGCAGGATCTGGTCGTAATATGGATTGCCTGTCTTTGCCCATGGATAGATGGCTCCCTCGCTGATGCTCTTAGTCGGATCGGGCACGACAAGTTGCGGATCCACCTCGAAGGTGCAGCCGATGCCATCACATTCGGGGCAGGCTCCATAGGGGCTATTGAAGCTGAACACTCTCGGGGAGAGTTCCGAAAAGCTGATATTGCAGCGGGCGCAGGCGAAATTCTCGGAGAATAGCAGGGGGGCGGACTTCTCCTGATCCTCGGAGCCTACCAGGTCGACCAGCACATTGGACTTGCCCCATTTGAGCCCTACCGAGAGGCTGTCTGCCAGCCGAGAATGAATTCCATCTTTGATCACCAGACGGTCGATCACCAGCTCGATATCGTGCTTCTTATTTTTGTCCAGCCGGATCTCGTCTTCGAGCTGCTCGACCACGCCATCTACTCTCACTCTTACGAAACCTTCTTTGGCGAGGTCCTGGAAGAGAGTGTGATATTCGCCTTTTCTCCCGCTTACCAGTGGTGCCAGAATCTGGATCCGGGTGCCCTGGGGAAGGGCCGACACCTGATCGACGATCTGGTCGATTGTCTGCGGATTGATTCTAGTCCCGCACTGGGGACAGTGAGGCACGCCTATACGCGCATAGAGCAGGCGCAGGTAGTCATAAATCTCGGTGACCGTACCGACCGTGG
>JAGQHH010000643.1 GCA_020431945.1 Cyanobacteria bacterium HKST-UBA02
AGAATATAGTCACGGACGAGCTTACTTATGACAGAAAAAAGCTTACGCCCTCTGAGCAAGAGGTTCTTCATATGCTCGGCCGGGGAATGAAATATCAGGAGATCGCCGAGGAGCGGTGCACCTCAGTGGCTACGGCCCGCAAACAATGCGAAGTATTGCTCCTCAAACTCGGACTGCAGAACCGCGAACAACTCATAGCCTGGGCAGTGCAGAACGGTTACGGCTGCGAAGAACTCGAATAAGAAGAGAGACCCATATGACCCGGGCCGAACAAACCGAAAGCATCGCGGATCTTCTCCACAAATGCGGGATAATCACCCAGGATCAACTGGCCCGGGCCATGGCCACATCGATCAGAACCAGTGCCCCCATCGGCAATGTCCTGGTCGATACCGGTGTGATTCCCAGGGAGACCCTGCGCACAGCAAGCATCGCCCAGTCTCTTCTCGATGAGAAGCTCATATCAGTAGATCAACTCGCCTCGGTGATCCGCAAATCGGTGCACGAGAAGATCAGCCTCGAGGAAGCCTTCGAGCAGCTCGGGCTCAAGACCGACGCCCATCTGGTCACCGCTCGCCTGAGCCAGATACTCTCGGAGGCCGGCATGGTCACCGGCTCGGACCTGGAAAAAGCGCTTGAAGCGAGCCTCACCAGCGGGCTTCCCCTGGGCAGAGTACTGGTGGTCAGAAGCGTCCTTCCCGATGCCGTCGCTTATGCCGCTCTCACCGCCCAGGTTCTTATCCGGGAAGGCAAGATTACAGCCGAGCAAGCAATCACAGCCCTGAAGCTCTCGCAGAAGAACCGCACCACCATCGAGAGCGCTCTCAGGGAAATAGGGGCTCTCTCCGCTGCACGGTCCGAGCCTATACGACTGGGCGAGATTCTCATAGCCGCCGAGCTGGTTGGCGAAATCGATCTGCTCTCGGCTGTCGAGAAGGGCATGGGGCAGCAGATGCCCATCGGTCAGGTGCTTCTCCAGCACGGTCTGATCACGCCGGGTTTGCTCAATCGGGCCCTGTCTCTACAATTCATGATCAATAACCGCAATATGAATCCGGTAGACGCGGTGGCCAATCTGAAAACTGCTGCTGCCAGACGCAATGAAGCCGATTTCGAGAGCAGCCAGTTCGAGGCCTCACCATATCCGGTGAACGACCATGACTTGCAGGGACAGGGTCCGGACTTTCCGGAGCCGGCTTTCGGCATATACAAGAAAGAAGACTGGATGCGAATCATCCAGGAGCTCACTCTCGAGAAGCAGAACCTGGCATTCAAAGTCGTGAGCCAGCAGGAGGAGATGAAATACCGGCTGGCCCGGGAGCTCCACGACACTATCATCGCCGATTTGATGATGCTCAAGCGTTATCTGGGCGGTGACAAGAAACTCACTGTGGAAGAAACCATCGAGATTGTCGATCATGTCATAAGACAGCTCCGGGACATTTGCAGCGACTTCGCGCCGCGCAATTTCAGGGAGTGGGGGCTGAAGATGTGCCTGGCCGACATGGTGGAGCGCCTGGGTCAGAGGACCGGCATCACCACGGCTTTCAAATGCGATCTGGAGCTGCCTGAGCTTCCCGATCCCGTAGGACTGCACATCTTCAGGATCGTCCAGGAAGGGCTGAATAATGTCGAAAAATACTCCGGCGCTTCCAGAGTGAACCTCGAAATCGAGAGCCCGAGGGAGAAGTTCCTCCGCTTCTCGCTTTCGGACAATGGCCGCGGCTTCGATCCCGCCGCATCGGAGTCCGAAGGAACGGGCTCCAATAGTGGTGGCATGGGTCTGGGCGGCATGAAAGAACGTGCCGATCTGATCCGTTGCTTCTACACCACGTCACTGCTGGTCGATTCCGCACCCGGCGAAGGCTCGATGATCACCCTGGAGATCGAGCTGATTTGAGATATCACCTTTACACCGATGTGCTATATTCGCTAGATAATGGACGAAGATACTGAAAATCTCGACCTCAACGAAGTCCCCAGTGCGGACCCCGGGCTTTTCGCCGTTATGCAGAGCGAGGAGTCATTCAAGGCTCTTATCGACGTCATTCCTGCAATGGTATGGCTCGGGGACGACGAGGGCCGCATTCGCTATTTCAACGAAGAGTTCTATCGATTCACCGGGCATGACCGCGATGACGATGACGGCTTTGTTTATCTCAAGATCATCCATCCTGACGATATGCACATCCCGCCCCTGGCCATCGAGCATGTCAAACGAGGGGAGAAATTCGAGTTCGAGGTCCGGCACAGAGCCGCGGACGGCAGCTACAGATGGTTTCTCGTAAGAGCCATACCTCTGCCCCGCAAGTGCGGACAGGTTTCATATGTCGGAACCAATACCGACATCGACGAGCAGAAGCGTGCCACCGAGGAGCTGGCAGAATCCGAAGCCCGGCTATCCACCCTCGCCGAGGCCATCCCGCAGATCGTCTGGACCGCCGATAGCAACGGCGAGATCAATTTTCTCAATCAGCGATACTTCGAATTCACCGGTCTTTCTGTGGAGCAAAGCGTAGACGGTGCCTGGCAGCTCCTCATCCATCCAGAGGATCGCAGCATATATATGGAAGGCTGGCAGGAATCCCTGGAAAGCGGTGACACTTTCGAGGCCAGTTTCCGCTTGAAACGAGCCATGGGCCTTTCGAAAGTCGCTGAGTATCGCCGGCATCTCTGTCGGGCCGTGGCTGTAAGGGGTCATTCCGGTCAGATCTTGCAGTGGTTCGGAACATGGACGGATGTAGAAATGCCTCCCGGCCGTACTCAAAGCGCGATTTCGAGCTCGGGCTGAGCTGAAGCAGCCAGACGAGAACGGCATGAAAAGCTGGTTTTGCCAGTTTCATACGCGATTTCGCTATATGCGATTTGCGAATTCACAAAGTGCGGGCCGGTGCCTAGTATAGAAATGTCAGCACCAAACGGTCGTTCCTCCCATGTCCGATTTCGACTTCTCCCCCCTTTTCTCTCCTTTATTCTCGCCCCTGGACAAGACCCAGCAGATGGGGCCCCTCAGCGCCCTGATTTGCGATTCATCCATGGCTACGCCGGAGAGCCTGAACGAGGCAGTCCGGATCGCTCGCGACTTCGGTCAGCCCCTGGGAGCCGTACTGGTGAGAACGAGAACCATGACCGAGCAGGATCTGGCTGCGGTCTTAGAAGCCTCCAGTTCGATCCGTTCCGGATCAATATCCAGAAGCGAAGCAATAGCTGTGTTGCGCCTGGCAAACCGGTCCGGATTGAGCTTTCCCGAAGCTCGCCTGAGAGTGGAGAATCGTCAGCGCCAGAGCAGCTCCGGACCGCAAAGAGTGATTGCCGGCGATGCCGGTGTCAAGAGCCAGCCGCAAGAAGGCGAGCGCCGCAAGGATGCCGAGACACTCAAATGGCTCGTCGATAGAAAAGTGATCGACACCGGCGAAGCGGCTCAGGTGGTTCGTCAGTGTGTACTGGAGAAGCGCAGCCTGGACAGCGTTCTCAGCGAGCGGGGCTCCATCGAGAGCCGGAAAGAACCGGGCGGATTCAGCAAAGAGAAAGTTCTCACAGCCCTGACAGTGCTCATCGGGCTACTGGTTGTATTTGCCTGAGAAATAGATTCGAAAAGTTAAGCGGAAGCAGCCTGAATTGTCGTTTTCAGGCTGTTTCCCATTACTAGCGAAAAAAACTTTCGAAAAAACTTTGGCAATAGCTTTTTCGTCCAGACCACGAAGAACCGCATGGTAAGCGCCTCTCTAGCGATTTATACGCACTTTCGCTAAGTAAAAATCGCGAATTCACAAAATCTATTGACAAGCCTATTATTGATACATACCTGGATTTCCAGGCTTTACTAACGGCACCCCCTTCCCTTACCAACTTACTATTTTTCAAACGGAGCATATGCCATGCAAGCCGCCGATTCGGGGGTTCAATCCCCTTTTCCCAACTATGACCGGAAGCAGGTTTTCGACCTTCTTATCGAAGCCGGTCTGATCAATTCCTCACAACTGTCCAACGCTGTCGACACAGCCTCGGCTCTCTCAATCCCCGCCGAGCAAGTAGTCCTCGACCTGAAACTCCTGAAGAGCCGCGACATCGAGAACGCCTGCCAGGCTCTCGACGCCATCGGCGCTCAGCAGCTTTCCCGGGCTGGAGCCACCAGCCTTCTGGGTCTGGCCGGCTCGGTATCCCTCGAGTTCGAGCGGGTCCTGGTCTGGGCACGCTCCATGGGCGACCCCGAGACCCTGGATACCAGCGAGATCGAGAGCCTGCTTCTCGATGCCAGCGTCACCGATACGATCTCGATCCGGGAAGGCAAAAAGCTCGCGGTAGAGAGATCGACTACTTTCCCACGCGCCCTATTGTTGCTGCGCTGCGTCTCTTTCCCCGTCCTCAACTGCGCCTACGAATGTCTCCATCTGGTCAAAGCCGGACGTATCACCTACGAGCAAGCGGTAAGCGCCCTTGCTCTGGTTCGCCGCGAGGGCGTCGACCTGGCTGCCGCTCTCAGCAGGCACGGTCTCAAACCGAGCAATACCCTCTC
>JAGQHH010000644.1 GCA_020431945.1 Cyanobacteria bacterium HKST-UBA02
TGGCCGGTGACGGGATCAACGACGCCCCGGCGCTTGCCCTGGCGGATGTCGGGATCGCCATGGGTACCGGTGCTGACGTGGCCATGGAGAGCGCCCAGATCGTCCTGGTCAAAGGAGACATCCGGGGAATCGCCAGGGCCCGACGATTGAGCCGGGCGATGTTGACTAATATCAAACAGAATCTGTTCTTCGCCTTTTTCTATAACGCTCTGGGGGTGCCGATAGCAGCCGGCATACTTTATCCATTTTTTGGGATTACTCTCAATCCCATGATTGCCGGGCTGGCTATGAGCGCCAGCAGTCTCTGTGTGATAGCCAACGCCCTGCGGCTGCGATCGGTGAAGCTCTGAGTATCGAGTTTATTCGATAGCTTCGGCGTTCAAGGTGATCAAGCAATCCGGCAGCTTTTTCTTAAGTCTGGCAAGGCCTTCTCTGGTTATCTGGGGACACTGTCTGATGTCGATCAGAGTAACTCTCTTGAATTTCTCGAAAGCCTTCAAATCACTGTCTTTAATGGATGCTTTCGCCAGGCGGAATTGATAGAGATCGAATTTGTTGAGCTTTTTGATGGACTGGGCTGAGAGATTCTCCCCGGAGATACTCAGGGCAGTAATATGCTCCAGGCTGAGTAAGGCAGGAATGTCACTGTCTTTGATACCGGTTCCTTTGAGCTCGAGCTTGAACAGTCTGGGAAGCTCGCCGAGAAGCCGAAGATCGGCGAAGTCGACATTGCTGGTATCGTGCAGGCTGAGACTGCGGAGGCTCCGCCAGTTGGCGATGGCCTTGAGCCCTCCTTCGGGCATTATCGAGGATTTTATCTCGAAGCTTTCCAGGTCGGGAAGATCTGTCAGGTAAGCGAGCCCTCTGCTTGTCACTCTGCTGACGTCAACCACGGCGAGAGTATCGATACTCTTGAGCTTGCTCAGGTGCTGGAGCCCTTCATCGGTGAGCCCGGGGCAATAGAGAGCGGCATTCTGAATCGGCAATCCGGTTATGTACTTTATGCCTTTGCCGGTGACGAAAGTAGATCCCTGGACGGCAAAGCGTTTTACTTTGCCGATTTTCGCCAGTTTCTTGAAGTCGGCATCCAGGGCTTCCGGACCGATCCAGTAAGCATATGGCTCTTTGGTGGCGGTCCAGGAGCGCGAGTCGATTTGTTTGTAGAGGTAGTCCTGACCCATGGGGACGCCGCCCTTCCTGTCCGGCTCCTTATCCAGAGCATCCAGGACCACCCTGGTTATGCCGATGGCCCCGGCGATCAATGTGACACCTAGAACCGTGCACACGATGCCGGTAAGCACCGGCGACGATCGAGAGCGTCGCACGAAATACTGGGTGAGAGCCAGTGTGCGAGCATCCATGCGCATCCCGGACCTTTCGTCTTCCAGGGTGCGGCGAAGCCAGGAAAGCTCTTCTTTCAACTGTCTGGCGTTTTGATAGCGTTCGAGAGGCTCTTTCTGCAGACATTTCATGATGATTCGCTCGATGTCCGGAAGCATTTCCCAGACCGGGTCGAGATACTTGAGGGGTGGCGGTGCATCGCTGACATGCATGACGATGGTATTGATCGCTGCTTTGCCGCGAAAAGGAGGTTGACCGCTTACCAGCTCGTAGAGCATGCAGCCCAGAGAATAGATGTCGGTGCGGCCGTCGATGGCTTCGCCCCGGACCTGTTCGGGGCTCATATAGGGAGGGCTTCCGACAATCACACCGGTGCGGGTCATGTCTTGCTGGCTGTCATACAGGTCATCTATACGAGCCAGACCGAAGTCGATGACTTTGACCCGGATCTTGCCTTTATCGCTCTTGTCCAGGATGATGTTGGCCGGCTTCAGATCCCGGTGGATGACGCCGTGAGCGTGGGTGTAGGAGAGGGCATCACAGATCTGCTCGATCACATCGAGAATCTGCTCCGCTGAAAGCTTCTCGCCGGAGTCGAGATGACTTTCCAGGCTCATTCCCTCGACGAACTCCAGCACCATATATGGTTCGTTATCGCTGCTGATGGCGAAATTGTAGACCTCGGGAATGGCAGGGTGCCTGAGGTCTTTCAATAGTTTTGCCTCTCGCTGGAAGCGCATGATCTCTTCCTGGCTCGCCACCGAGGTGATAATCCGCTTCACTGCTACGGTCTTATCCAGCTCGGGATCGTGGGCCTTATAGACTACGCCCATACCGCCTGCCCCGAGGCGCTCGATGATCTTGTAGCGCGAGATGAACTCGCGACTGTCGCTCTGACCGGTCCTGGTTGTTGTTATATCTGCCATCGCTATCCGACCGGAGTACCCTTCTTTTTATACCCTAACTTTCGGTTCTCAAGAATCCCACCAGGGCGCTCTCTTCTTGATCGGGGGAGCGCCCTGGCAGGTGCTGATCATCAGAAGTAGAGAATGAGGAAAATGCTGGAAACATAAAGCCATGCGAAGGGCATGAGGACCACCAGGGCAAATTTTTCTCCCCAGTTGACCTCGTCTTCGTCCCACCAGGATACCGCCCAGGGCACGCAGTGAGTGAGGGGAATGGCGCTCCAGCCGAATATTCCCATAAGCAAAGCAGCAACCAGAATCACGAAGACTATGTCCATGGCGTCACTCCTCTTCTTTCGCCGGAAAAAGGGACGGAATCAGCTGATCTCCGTCCCTTTTTCCTGTATTGAATCGTGTGGTCGAATCGCACCCAGACCACGATTCGAACCTATCAGCGGTCCTCCCTCGTGACAAGCCGGCCGGAAGTCCGAGCCGCAGATTGAAGTTCTTGCCGGCAGGGCGTCTCGGGATTTTTGCCCGGGCTGGTCCAGGAAGAATTTGCAGGCTGCGCCAGGACCTTCAGGAGCCCCCGCACAGCTCGCGCTAATTGTGAGGATCCGGATTTTTTCGCGCCGGTCAGTCTATGCCGACACTGTCGCTGCCGTGCTGCTTGGCGATTCTGGCTGCCTCGTAGGCAGAATTGAGCCATTCATTTACCGAAGTGACGCCTTCTTTGAGTCGGCTTATGCCGCAGGTGATAGTCACCGAGAATTCGCCCTCGTCGGAGGTAAATTGCAGTTTGCTGAACTCGTTTTTGAGATAGCTGGCAAGCTCTAGAAGCTCAGTATCGGACATGGAGTCGGCGAGGATTCCAAACTCATCTCCGGCCAGGCGTCCGATGATGCCGAAATTGCGAATCGTTCGTTTGAGCTGCTCGGCAAGAGCGGCAATGACTTTCTCGCCGGAGGCATAGCCGTGCTTTTCGTTGATCTTGGCCAGACCGTTTATGTCGATGACCAGAATGCTCGGTTCGATGTCCTGGCGCCCGCTTACCCGCTCCGCCTCTTTCATGAACTCGGCATAGCTCAGGGTTCCGGTGAGGGCGTCTCTGCCCATCAGGTCGGCGATGGTCTTATATCGCTCCAGGCGCCCGGCGATTGTGGCCACTAGTAGCTGGGGGGCAGCCGGCTTGATCAGATAGTCGTCTCCGAGCTTGGCGCCCTGGATGTGGAAATTTAGGGCATTCTGGGTGGTGAGGAAGATGATGGGGGTGGTGGAGAACTTCTCGTTCTGGCGCACATAGCGAGCCAGCTCGAATCCGGTGATCTCGCCGAGCATGACATCGAGGATGATCAGGTCCGGCTGGCTGGAAAGGAGCCCTTCCTCGAACTCTTCGGCATTGGTCATGACGAAAGCATCGAATCCGGCCGAAACCAGGAAGTTGTACATGGCTGTAGCCTGCACCGGATCGTCCTCGACCAGGAGGATCTTGTATTTCTTGTGGCTGAGCTTGGCGAAAGTTCGTCGTGCCTTGTCCTCGATCTGCTGGACCGAGGCATTGATGTCCCAGAAGGCGTCGCAGCCGGATTGAATGGCTTTGACCTTATCGAGAAAATTGTCGACATCGCTGACGAAAACGATGGGAATGTCATCTCCGCCTTCTTTCTTGCGGATGGCGGTGGAGAGGTTCAGGGGAGAGCCTCCCGAGATGGGGGTGCAGACGATCAGACCGTCCGGAAGCTGCTCGTCGATATAGTTTCGAGCTTCCTCGTAGGTGCTGCAGTGCTCCATATTGATTCCGAGCTTGTCGAGAATGCCGGAGAGATTGCGGGTGGTATTCGGATTGGTAGAGACCACCAGGACCGTGTTCAGGATCTGGGCCTTGAAATTGCCGCTTTTAGACTGTTTGGCAAGCTCGGCTTCATACTGTGCCTGAGCGTTGTCCGCAGGCTCCTCGCCGGCTTCGGTGACCAGTCTGGTGAGCTTGTCGGTGAGTTGAACGAGCTGATTGACAGTAGAAGTGAAGGCTTTTTCTTTGAGCTCCGGGAGCTGCATGGAGAGATCTTCGGCGGCAATGGCGCAGGCGCAGAACTCGTTCATCTCGTAGAGACCGCCGGCCCCGGCTAGCTGGTGGTAGAATCGGCATAGATTTTCGATTTTGAGCTGATCGCTGGTGCCGTTCTCGATCTCCTCGAGAATTTTCCGAGCTTTATTGATACGCTCCATGGCGACTTTCAGGAAGCGCTCTTTGGACTCGTCTATTGCTTTCTTGACGCTCTTGGTTGCCGGCTGGTCTGCCATTTGCTGCTCCGAGGCTGTTCCGGTCAGGAGGTGACTTTATCCAGCACCTCGATGACTTCGTGCATTTTAAACGGTTTGGCTAGAAACTCGTCTGCTCCGAGGCTTTTTACTTCTGCTGCTTTGTCTCGCATGCCTGTGAGCATTACGACTTTCGCCTTACCTTCTCCGCTGCGATATTGCTTGAGAATCGAGATGCCTTCCATGTCGGGAAGCTGCCAGTCGAGGAGGATAACGTCGAAAGAGTTGGAGTCCATTTTTGTCAGGGCGTCTTTGCCGGTGCCAGCAAGCTCCACGGTGTGGTCGCAGGCGGAGAGGCACTCGGCCAGAAGCTCCTGCAAGAACTCGTCATCCTCGACTACCAGAACATTCGCCATTGTAAAAGTTACGCCAGATTAGGGATTGACAGACAAGGTTATACCCTCGGGCCGGACGGGCGAAACCGGGTCATTTCACCAGCCCCGCTGGGGCACCCCCAGGCTGTCGCGTGCCTGCGGGATGAATTTATTATCGGTCCGGCGCCCGGGAGATGAAGGTCAGACCCTGGCCAGCTGCATCTGCTTGACTATGGCTGTCATGAAGGCAGGCAGGTCCGCCGGGGTTCGCGAAGTTATGAGATTGCCGTCTACCACGACTTCGGCGTCGGACCAGGTGGCGCCGGCGTGGATGAGATCGTGGCGGATGTTTTTGTAGCTCGTCACTTTACGGTCTTTCAGAATCTCTGCCGAGGCCAGTACCCAGGGACCGTGGCAGATGGCGGAAACTACCCCGCCCTTCTTGAAGGTGTCGGCGACGATTTTCAGGGCAGCCTCGTTGGCGCGTATCTTGTCCGGAGCCCAGCCTCCCGGTATGACCACAGCGTCGAAGCTCTCGCCGGTGAAGTCTTCGCACTGTCCGTGCACTTCTATCGGAACTCCGTATTTGCCCTTGTAATGCCTGTCTCCAATGCCGGCTATCTTGACTTCGACGCCTTCTTCCAGGAGCCGGTAGTAGGGATAGAACAGCTCGCGGTCCTCGAAATCAGGACCGGCAACGATCAGAGCCTTTTTTCCTTTCAAAAGCATCACAAACTCCCTTGTAAAGTCGGGAATATTCTAGCAGATCAGGCTTTCTTGCCCTTCTTGGTCTTTTTCTTGGTGTTCTTACTGGCGCTTTTGGTACTGGTGGCGGTGGCGGAATCAGGCTTGTCGGATCCATTTCCTTCGGACTCGGCTCCGTTCTCCTCGTCGTTGTTCTCGTTGGCGGACGTCTGAGGCTCGCCCGGGGATTCTTCGGCGCTCTCGGTGGATTCTGCCGCTGTGTCTGTATCGGCATCTTCTCGAGTTTCTTTGGGTGTGTCTTTCGATGTTTCTTTCGAAGATTCTTGCGAGGCTTCGTTCGA
>JAGQHH010000645.1 GCA_020431945.1 Cyanobacteria bacterium HKST-UBA02
AAGGCGAGAAATCTCGCCATGCCTCACGCCTACCTGGACGGCAAAGTGGTCCAGGTGCCGCACCGCGATCTCAACAACATCGCCCCGGCTGGCTCGATCAACTCCAATGTCGTAGACATGGCGAAGTGGGTCCGCCTGCAACTCGCCGATGGAAAGTTCGAGGGTAAAGAGCTGATCAAGAAAGAGACAGTGGCGGAGATGCATACTATCCAGATGCCGTTCCGCATGGGTGGTCCGGTGGAAAAACTTCTTCCGCAAGCAAACAAATTCCTCGGCTACGGTCTCGGCTGGGTAGTTCAAGATTTCAACGGCAAAAAAGTAATCTGGCACACCGGCGGTATAGACGGCATGAGGAGCTTTGTCGGCCTGGTGCCGGAAGCCGATCTCGGCGTGGTGGTGCTCACCAATTCCAGCTATCTCGAAGACGGTGCCGCCGTCATCGGCTACGAGCTCATCGACGAGCTCCTGGGCATGGACGCCGGCTGGACCGACAAGTTCATGAAGCTGCAGGAGATGCGCATCGAAAAGATCAAAGCCGACGAAGACAGCCAGAAAGCAAAGCGCGTGAAAGGCACGACATCCTCGCTGGCGCGCACCGCCTATGAAGGCACATACGAGAATGCCATCTATGGCAATCTCGATGTCTATATGGAAGACGGCAAGCTCTGTGTCTCATCGGGACCACTGCGCAAAGGTCGCCTGAAGCACTGGAGCTATGATTGCTTCAAAGCCGTCTGGGACGATCGCAATGTCGATGATGCTTTCGTCACCTTCACTATCGATCCCGACGGCAAGGTCACCGCAGCCCAGATGGAAGGGCTCGGCACTTTCAAGCGAAGCGAAGCCCCCTCGAGCTGAGACGGGCCCACCTGAAGTCAATGTAATGACGGATCGCCCTGGATTCCGTATCCTCTTTGCATGCCGGCAAGAGCAACGATGAATCTCCGCTATCCATGGCTTGTAAGCGCGCGTGCCGACGGGCTCTTCCTCTTCTTGCCCGTGATGATTGCCTTGCTTGCTTTCGGTCTGCTCCAGTCCACGCCAATCAAAAGCTCCGCTATCCTGTCGTTTATAGTCTTGCAGGGACTGGGGCTGGGTCCACTGCATCTCGGTATGACCTGGGCTCACTTCAAGGACAGCGACACGAGAGACCACCTGATCGGCCCGGGGAAGAAACGGCTCCTGCTGGCTGGAGCCGCAGTACTGGGAATTCTCGGTCTGAGCGCCGTCCTGACGCTTGCCGCTCCGGTCCTCGTAATCGCCCTGTTCATGGCTACTTCGATTCATCACATTGCCAAACAGAACGAAGGAATTCTTCTGCTCTATCACAATCGAGACGGCGAATGCCTGCCGCCACGGGAGCTGGAGAACCGGACGATAATTCTTTCGGCATGGCTTTGCGCAATCATATTTCTGGCCCGACAGGCGCCGCCTGCGAGCCTTCAACAGCTCGCCCTGTCGGCTCTAGCCGCTGTGGTCTCGTTATTTTTCGCCTTCTCGATCAGGAATTATCTGGCCAGTATCTTGATGCAAGCCCGGACCGGTCTGGCTATTAATGTACCGGCTCTCATGTTCTGGGGTGTATGTGTAGCGTTCCTCTTCCCGTTCGCCTTTCAGGGAGAGAATTACACCACCGCTCTCTTTGCACCACTCGTAATGCACTGGTTTCAGTACGTTTTCATCAACTGGATACTGGTGTGCCGGAGACAGGCATCCAAAGCTGGAATCTCATTGAGATCGCTTCTTGCGATTGCAACAATCTACATGATCACAATTCTGGCTATAGGCATAAATGGCA
>JAGQHH010000646.1 GCA_020431945.1 Cyanobacteria bacterium HKST-UBA02
CGAGAGCCGCAGCGGCCGGGGTCCAACCAGTGTTCGACAGATCACCTTCGATGGTCAACAATGCAGTCTTCATAGCGTATGCTCCTTTCGGGTTGAGAAACAGGGAAGAGCTGCCGCCTGCACCATTGCCGGTGACAGACCTTCCCACGGTAAATCGGATCTGCTACTAGATGACGCCTTCGCCCTGGGCGCGACGCCGGGCGTGCCGGAGCACGTACCGGGCGAAGCTCAGGTTGTTGGCGCCTTCGTACTGCTCGCAGTCCATGAACGAAGCGTAGTCGCGCACCCGACGCTCGAGCTTGCGATACTGCTGCTTCGTCAGGGTGACGGGGCACCCTCCCGCGAACAGAGCCAGGCTCACCATGGCCCGGCTGTACTTGTTGGTCAGACGCCCGTCCTCGTCTTCGGGGTTGGCGTAGAGAGCCGCGATGGTGCTGGTCACCACCAGCGGTTCCTGGGTGTCCAGGAAGTCCGCCGGCAGCCCCTCGCCCATGCGACCGAAGCCGCGCCCCTGCGTGAAGTCGACGCTGACGTTTGCCGTTTTGGAATTGCGCTTCATGATCAAGCTCCTTTCGAGAGAATGGAAAGGGGGAGTGGTTGCTCCCCCGGTTTTGACCTTTGCCGAAACCTTCAGCAAAACCTCCTTGCCTAGCCGACGCGGCTGAGCACAACGCCGCTGGCACCGACCTCGTGGACCGTTGCCTTGACGTTGACGCCGCTCTGGAACGACGACTCCTTGGCGGAGCCGATCAGGGCGAGAGGCAGAAGCGCGACCACCGTGCCCAGACGGACAGCGATGGCTCCGCTACGACGACCCAGAACCTTGCCGGTGACCCGCTTGCCCACAGGAAAGAGCCTCAAGAGCTCCTCCAGATGAGCATGCGAGACCGATGGCGCGGTTTCCGCCGAATCGGAATCTTCCCCCTCCGGCATCTCAACGTCGTCATCGAGACGCTCGCTGACGATGAACCAGGGACGGAAGTTTCTGTCTTCGCGCTGGGCGATGACGAGCACCCGGATCTCGGTGCCGTCGGAGAGACGTTCGAAGCGCTCCCAGCGATCCTGCTGGGTCTTGCCGAGCATTCTGCTCGACGGAAGGACTGCGCGTTCGCCTGTGTCGAGCTCGAGTGTGACTGAGCCCTTCTCGTGATTACGAGCGATCACCTCACCGTTGAGGGTCGCTCCTGTGCTTGCTAGTGCCATGATAAACCTCCAGGTTTTTCTCCTCGCGAGCAATGCGAGGGATTGGTTAGTAATTTCAGAATTGAAAGGAGCAGGACCCGCTTGTCCCGCCCCTCCCGGCACAACCGGCTTGCTAGCCGGTCCTTCTGTCGTTCGAGCCGATGCCGGAGGCACCCTGACGAGCTCGCGCTCGCCCTCGAAACGACAAGCGCCGGGTCCCGAAAGACCCGGCGCTATAGCGCATCCTTTCAGTACCGGGAAGCTAAGCGGGCTTCCCGACGACACGCTTTACAGAAACACCCGCTCCACTCAGTTCTTGTCCGAGGCCGCAGCCAGGAACTGAAGCAGGTAGAGCAGGAAGTTGATGAAGTCCAGATAGAGCTCCATCGTCAGGCGAATCGCCGATTCCCACGTGTTCTCCGACTTGGTGAGCCGGAAGAAATCGAAGAGGAAGTAGCCGGCGAAGATCACCATCCCGAAGAGGGAGTAGACGATGTTGACCGTCCTGGACATGCGCCAGAAGATGCCGATGATGCCGGCGATGATCAGACCGAACAAGCCGAACATCAGAATCGACCCGAGGCCGCTGAAGTCGACGCCGGAGAACATCCCGATCGCACCGGTCACTGCCATGACGCCGCCCGTGCCCGCATAAGCGAGGAACACCGTCTGCCAGCCGAGCTTATTGGCGTACATCTCGATGGAGGGCCCGATGAAGAGCCCCGAGATGAACACCCACACGAACAGGCTCGTGATGCCGACCGACGGCGGTGCGCTCGCCAGGAACATGACGCCGATGGCGCCCCCGATGAACAGCACCGCGAGCAGGATGAACGCGCCGATGGACTGGATGGCGCGTCCGAGGTAGGTGCCGACGGCACCGATGAGCAGGCTGCCGCTGAGCAGCAGAGCCACTTTCGAGAGAAGTGTCAGTTCGTTCATAATTTCCTTCTGTAGTTGGAAACGCGCCCCACCCGGTCCGAGGCGGGGCACAGTCGGAGAGAGCCCAGTCCGATGGACCGTCAGGCGACCGGGCTCTCACATTTCAGGCAAGTCAGGCGACCTGCAACTGGCGCATGGCGTGCGCCCGAAGCAGAAGGGCAGCCTCGCCTGGCTTGGCGAGACCGAGGGCGCCTTTCACCAGACCGCGAAGCCTGGATCCGGCGCAGTCGTGCCGCTTGAGCGGAGACCGGAGATGGCTCCAGCAATCGCTCCCGCTGCTGTAGCGAGACAGGCACTTCACGCGGATGATGAGCATGGTCTCGCAGTCGCACGTGTCACCGTACTCCCAGGAGATGCACACCACTTCGAAGAAGGCCAGGGCATCCCGGTCGAAGGAGGGCTTCGACCAGGGATAGCTCTTCTTGCCCACCTGCCAGTACTGACGCCACCAGCGGGTGCGCCCCGAGCTGTTGCCGGCGGCTCCTGCGGGCATGGTGCCCTTGGGAAGCTTGCGGCTCCAGCGCGAAATCGGGACGATCCGCTCCTCCGAAGAGTCGAGGTCACGACCACCCACCTGGATGTAGGGCACCCGGATGAGGCCGTCTTTCTCGGCCTGCTCGGCGAAGAGCTGCCTGACGTCGGTATAGCCGTGACCGACCACGTGGACGCCCCGGGTCCTCAGGTCCAGGCTGTCGGAAGCGGCATCGCCGTCCGCCGACATGCCCAGGATACCCAGGGAGGAGTGTCCATCGAAGTCGATGCAGGCCACGTCGTGCCCGCATTCGGCCAGGATATCGGCGCCGCAGACATCGACGTCGCCGATCATGTCGAAGGCCAGACCCAGCGGATCACCGCCGAAATCGTGACCATGGTCTAATCCACAATCGATCATGGTTGAGCTCCTTTAGCTAACGTTGTCGTTGAGAATCAGGCGTAGCGCCGGCGAGACAGATAGAAGGGACGGCGTCCCTTGCTTTCCCGGTCACGCCTTGACGCTTCACCCACACCGGAGTTGCCGGCCTGCTCTTGAGCGGTCCACGCCTTGAACGCGTCGCAGCCTTCCCGGAAGGGGCACCGGTTGCAGTGCATCCCCGTGGTCGGCGGAAACGAGTCCGTCTCGATGGACTTCTCGATTTCGTAGATGTCGGCTCGCACCTCACGCAGGTTCTGAGGAGTCCTGGCACGGCTGTACCAGAGAACTTTCTCCTCCTTGCCGCGCAGGGCACGCGCCACCAGCTTGATGCTGCCCAGGAAAGACTCCATCATGGACAGGCTGGCAACCATCCCGAAGAACAGGAGCTGCTTGATGTGGGATTCCTTCACCGTGTACGCGGTCTTCTTGTCGACGACCTCGAGAACCTCGCGGTCCCTGGCGTCATCGACGACGAATCCCATGGAGTCGGGCTTGGCCACCAGATCCCAACCCGTTTCGGGGTCGGTCCAGCGGATCAGCTTCTCCTTCTGAACGTCCACGGCACCTTCGGTTTCCATGGCGGCGTCATTGGCGATCAGCTCACGCACGGTGGCTTCCACCTCTTCACGGTCCGCTTCCGGAACTCGCTCGAGCTGCCTGGTGAGCAGCTTTTCGCGTTCCGCAGAGTCATCGACAGCCGTACCCAGGTGGGTGAGGTCGCCGACAAATTGCGGGGTCTCGCGCTTCACTCGCTTGGCACGAGTTTTGCGGTCTTTGTACGACTTTCGGCAGGTTCGGAAAGCCTCCCTGTCGGAATGGCTCAACGAGCGCTCCTGCCACATGGGCGAATCTTGCCGCCCTGCAGTTGAGATCGAGTTTGCTTGTGCATTCATAATTGTCTACCTTTCGGCTTTTTAATTTGGGAAACATTTCCCCAGCCAGCTCCCATTAGAGCTGGCCAGCACCGGACCGCAATGACGACCCGGCCTCCCCTGCATATCGGTGCAGGTTCAGGATTGCTCGCTGGACTGGACACGCGTCGTCTCGCACGTACCGGAAGGGCAGAACTTCCGGTTTTTTGCGAGAGTCGATGCTCAGACAGTCAGGCGAACCGCGTTGGCGATGGAAGCGACCTCGTCGCCGGTGCGCAGCCAGATGTAGGACCCGGCTTCGAAGGCACTGCGGCGGTTTTCGCTGACATCGCTGTTGAACCCTTCGATGGTAGTAGCGACGGACGCCGGCACCACACCGAAGAGCACTTCCATCTTGCGACCCCGTCCGGCACGCACCGAGCGCACCACGTAGTCGTCTTCACCGAGCTCGCCGCTGACGGTCACCTTCACGGCGACGCCTTCGACATGGTCGGGGATCTTGGTCACGGTTGCGATCCCGGGGCGGGATGCGTAGATCTTCGCTTCGAGCGCATTGCCGTGATCGGACAGCAGAGTGGACTTGGAGTTTGTCATGGTTGTCTCCTTGTTTTTATTGGACGCAGAAGCCGGGTCGCGAACCGGCCGCCGAGTCGGGTTATTAATCGAAACAACAAGACGCGCCTCATTAAATGGGTGTG
>JAGQHH010000647.1 GCA_020431945.1 Cyanobacteria bacterium HKST-UBA02
CGCGGACATGCTCCCCCCAGCCGATGATGCGGCTCACGCCGAAGGTGGAGCTGAAGAGCTCACGCGGGATGCCGACGTGTTCGAGCACCACCGCAGTCCAGAACTCGACATTGGGACGCAGCGGCCTGGTGGGCTGGCCGATAGCGGCAGCCTTGGCCTGCTGATGCGCCGCCAGGGCAGAGAGGACTTCCTGCTCGACCACGGTGGCAAGACCGATGCGCGGGCCTTTCTGACAGCGTGCCACTTCGCGCAGAGCCAGGGCACGCGGGTCATCGGTGCGATAGACGCGATGACCGAAGCCCATGATCCGGCGCTTGCCGGTGAGCTGATCGGTCACCCAGGAGCCGGCCTGATCGGAGGAGCCGATGGCGTCCAGCATGTCGAGAACCGGCCCCGGAGCACCTCCATGCAGAGGACCGGACAGGGTCGCGATACCGGCAGTGATGGCAGCACCGACATCGGCGCCGGTGGATGCCGTCACGCGCGAGGCGAAGGTAGAAGCGTTCATGCCGTGGTCCATGGTAAGGACCAGATAGGTGCTGAGAGCCTTGACCGCCGAAGCACTCGGCTTCTGACGCAGGAGCCCCCAGAGGTAGCGCTCGGCGTACCCGCTGTTACCCCGCTTCAGAAGCGGCTTGCGGCCGGTACGGAGGACCTCGATGATGGCCGGGGCCAGAGAGCAGAGGGAGAGGATCTCTTCCTCCACCTCGGCCAGGTCGCGGTTGAGCCAGGGCTTATAGCCCCGGGATGCAGCCACTGCAGACACGGCGCTGCGGAAGTCCGAGAGCGGCTCGCCGTTGCGGAACTGGCGCACCAGCTTCACCTCGGCAGCCGAGAGAACGCCGTGGGCTTCCACCGAGGCGGTGAACTCGGCGAGCTCGTCGCTGGTGGGAAGACGCCCGTTGTGGAAGAGGAACCAGACCGCCTCCACACTCTTACTGGCCGCCAGTTGCGGGGCCATGAAACCGCTGAAGATGAGCTGCCCTGCATTGCCGTCCACTTCGCTCAAACGAGTGGCGCAGGCGATAACGCCTTCGAGGCCGGCAGCGAATTTCGGTGTTTCTTTGCTCATGGTTTTCGAACCTCTCAATTTGATGTGGTTGAGAGCGGACCCCGCCCTGAACCACTCGATCTGCTCCATGGTCATGGAGTGTCGGCAGGAAATCTCGGTGCTGCCCGAGGAGTTCTTGACCAGAACCCGCACCGGAGAGCCCGGTTCGAGCTTGTCGAGGCCGACGACACTGATGCGGCTGTCGGCTTCGATCCGGTCATAATCGGCAGGATCGCTGAAGGTTAGCGCGAGTACGCCCTGTTGCTTGAGGTTGGTCTCGTGAATCCGCGCGAAGCTACGCGCGATTACCACCAGACAACCCAGGTGCCGGGGAGACATGGCAGCATGCTCGCGGCTCGAGCCTTCGCCATAGTTCTCGTCCCCGACCACTACCCAGGAGAGACCGGCGCTGCGATACTTGCGAGCCAGGCGCGCCAGGTTCTGACTTTCGCCGCCGAGGACATCCACGCCGGAACCCGGCTTGTCGACGAAGGCGTTATTGGCACCGGCGAACATGTTGTCGCTGATGCGATCGAGGTGACCGCGGAAGCGCAGCCAGGGACCGGCAGGCGAGATATGGTCGGTGGTGCACTTGCCTTTCGCCTTGAGCAACACCGGCAAGTTCTCGAAGTCATGCCCGCTCCAGGACTGGAAGGGGCTCAGCAACTCGAGACGTTCGCTTGCCTGATCGATTGATACGGCCGGCGCTCCTTCCGGATCCGCTGGGACAAAACCCGTATCGACGCTGGCAAAGCCGCGCTCGGGCAAGCCCACCTGAGGCGGAGCCGAGAGCTTCACCTGGGAGCCGTCCGGAGCAGTGAGGGTGTCGGTGAGCGGATTGAACGAGAGCCTTCCGGCAAGGGCGAAAGCGGTGACGATCTCGGGACTGGCTATGAAAGCCAGGGTAGAGGCGTTGCCGTCATTGCGCCGGGGGAAGTTCCGGTTGAAGCTGGTGATGATCGAGTTCGTCTCACCCGCTTCGATGTCGCTCCTCTTCCACTGACCGATGCATGGCCCGCAGGCGTTCGCCAGGACAGTGCCACCGATAGAGAGCAGGGAAGCGAGCTGACCGTCCCGGGATATCGTCCGATGGACCTGCTCGGAGCCCGGTGTCACCAGCAGACCGATAGGTGCTTTCAGTCCGCGCCCTTGAGCCTCGCGAGCAACCGCCGCTGCCCTGGACATGTCCTCATAGGAGGAGTTGGTGCAGCTCCCGATCAGAGCGTATTTGAGCTCGTCAGGATAGCCCTTCTCAGCAACTTCCCGGGCGAACTCGGAGAGCGGCCTGGCCAGGTCCGGGGTGTGCGGGCCGACGATATACGGCTCCAGGGTGTCCAGGTCGATCTCGATGACCTGGTCGAAGAAGCGATCGGGGTCGGCTTCCACCTCGCGATCCGCCCGCAGATGAGCAGCATTCTGCTCCGCCAGGCCGGCAATCTCGCCCCGTCCGGTGAGCCGGAGATAGGCGAGGGTGTGGTCATCGCAGGGGAAGACCGATGTCGTGGCTCCCAGCTCGGCACCCATATTGGTAATGGTCGCCTTGCCGGTAGCGCTGATGCTGCGAGCCCCGGGACCGAAATACTCGATCACCGCTCCGGTGCCTCCCTTGACGGTGAGGATACCGGCCAGCTTGAGAATGACGTCCTTGGGGGCCGCCCAGCCGCTCAGAGAACCGGTCAGACGAACTCCGATGAGCTTCGGCCACTTCACGTTCCAGGGTTCTCCGGCCATGGTGAAGACAGCGTCTGCACCGCCGACACCGATGGCCAGCATACCCAGACCACCGGCATTGGGGGTGTGGGAGTCGGTGCCGATCATGAGAGCGCCGGGGAAAGCATAGTTCTCGAGCACCACCTGGTGGATGATGCCCGAGCCCGGCTCCCAGAATCCCACACCGTATCTGGTGCTGGATTTCGAGAGGAAGTCATAGACTTCCGAGTTGCTGGTACGGGCGACAGCCAGGTCCTGGGTCGCTCCGGTCACCGCCTGGATCAGGTGATCGCAGTGCACGGTGGTGGGCACCTTCACCCGGTCCATGCCGGCCAGCATGAACTGCAACAGGGCCATCTGGGCGGTCGCATCCTGCATGGCGATCCGGTCGGGATAGAGACCGACATGAGAAACACCCCGCTGAATCTGGGAAGCATCAGAAGGCATCGTCGCCAGGTGACTGAACAGAATCTTCTCGGTGAGAGTCAGAGGTCTGCCCATAAGTGCCCGGGCAGTCTGGATTCTGCCTGCCAAAAGAGAATAGAGAGCGGTGACTTCCCCGGGGGAAGTCTGTCTTTTTGTCGTCATGAGCGTACCTCGCTTACGCTTGAAGCAGACCCAGCTCGCTGAGTCGCTCGATATTGGTCCTGATCGACCCGGCCGAGGCAGCAAGCGCGGCGCGCTCGCCCTCACTCAGATCGACCTCCACAATCTGCTCCACGCCCCGCTTGCCGAGAACAACAGGCAGTCCTGCGAAAACGGATTTGAGCCCGTATTTGCCGCCGGCATTCACCGAGCAGGGGAGCAGGCGTCTGGTGTCCTGAAGGATGGCAGCCACCATGGAGGCGGCAGCAGTACCGGGGGCGTACCAGGCGCTGCCGAATTTCAACAGCTCGACGATCTCGGCACCGCCATTGCGAGTCCTTTCGCAGAGCTGCTTGAGAGTCTCTTGCGACATCAACTCGCCCACCGGCACACCGTTGACAGTGCTGCAACTGGGAACCGGCACCATCTGGTCACCGTGCCCGCCCAGCACCATGGCACGTACGTCGGTGACAGCCACACCAAGGTTATCGGCTATAAAAGCCTGGAAACGCGCGCTGTCGAGAACACCGGCCATGCCGATGACCCGGCGCCAGGAGACTCCGGTGGTCTTCCAGACGAGATAGGCCATCACGTCCAGGGGATTGGTCACCACCACGAAGCGTGCGCGTGGAGAGGCAGTGTGACTCTTGCGTGCCGCCTCCGAAACGATTGATGCGTTGATCTTGAGAAGATCGTCCCGGGACATGCCGGGTTTGCGCGGGCTCCCGGCGGTGATCACCACCACATCGGAGCCCCGGGTGTCGGCATAGTCCGCCGTTCCCGTGACTCGCGACGGGCTTCCCCAGAGCGCCGCCGCCTGGAGCAGGTCGAGAGCCTTGCCCCGGGCAGCGCCTTCATTGATGTCGAGCAGCACAACATCAGCCAGCCCGGCTCGCACGATTTCTTGCGCCACCGTTGCACCGACATTGCCTGCGCCGATTATGCTTACCTTTTGCATAATTTTCCTCATGTGTTTCGGACCCTCGCCTGGGCGAGAGTCAGTTCGAGTCCATACACCTCTACCTCGGTCCTGCTGACCGGATGATCTCGACCCGACGACTGATGTCGCACGCGTTGAGTTGTTTGTCGGGCAGGAGAAGATATCTGGCTGGTAGAAGTCTGATGAATCAAAAAAAACGAAAGTACAGAATAGTTACTTATCAAATCCCGACGCTCTTCTGCCCGGGCGAGCGCCCTCCTGTTTACAAGAGATCAGTGGGCACAACCCGGAATCTACTCTTGGATACTCCGGGGGTTTCCAGCACCCGGCCTCGATTTCAGCCTGTCACTGCCGGCTTGGCCACCTACTGTTCTCTTGGCATCACAGCAATTTCTTAAGCT
>JAGQHH010000648.1 GCA_020431945.1 Cyanobacteria bacterium HKST-UBA02
GCTCCCGTCGCTGAATTGACGTCTGGTGGCGGCGTCGCTTGCGCGACCCATGGTCGATGTAATCTTGCTGGCCAGCGAGTCACCGCTGTAGATATCGCCCGCGGACAGATCGATCTGGCTGGTGGTGTTCGTATGCTCCAGATCGCGAGGAGCCGTGCCGTCGTTGCGGGCATAGATATCAGGGGTGGTGGCGAAGTCGATGGTGCCGCTCTTGCCGAGGGAGGAATCTCGACTACTGTCTGTCAGGGTGGCGCCGAAAGACTGCAAGTCCTCGAGGCTCGGTTGCAGGGATGCATTTGTAATGATTTCCTGGCTTTCTTTTGATTCGGTTCTTGCATCTATCGCTGTCATTGGTAAGGAGCTCGTGAAAGGAACAGAGCCATCCTAGCCCCCGGCGGATGGCAAAGTTATGGCACGAGACCAGGAGACGGGCAGACCGGAGAATGCGATCTCTGTGGCTGTATCTCCCGGCCTTCGGGATTCAAGTTTTGTCCGGGCCGGCGAATCTTCGCAGGTAGTCGTCCCAGATGTTTCGCATGTCTGCCGGCAGGGACTCGCCTCTTCTGGCAATCAGGTCCAGGTCATGCGAGAATGCGGTTTGCTCGCTCTCGGAGGCGCTGGTACCTTTCAGCTTCTTTGCCGTTTCAATTTTGCTCGCCATGCCTATCAAGTCGCCGACCAGATTGATATCATCAATCAGCCCTGCATCATACATTCTGTCCAGATAGTCGAGGGCCTGGCTTGTAGGAAGATCCTGTGCCAGGCGCTCGACGCGGCTTGTTGCATACCGATCGAGAGGGGTGGCGGGGGAATTTTGCCGGAGGGCGCGATCTACGATAGAGGCCGAGTCGGTGGCGAATTGCTCGTCCGATACCAGACCCTGCCTGTGCCTGAGCTGCAGGAGCTTTCCTTCCAGGGCGAAGTCAGCCTGTCCGCTCTCTCTGGCGCTGTCGACTCGTCCCTGCATCCTGGTGATCGCATCTCCGGTAGGGAGCGTGGCTGTGTATAGGTCCTCCAGGCTCAGGTCCTCAACCAGCCGGTCGCTCAGAGATCCCCACTGGTTGTCGACATGGAATTTCGGAGGTGGACCTGGTTTGTAGTCGGTGATGTTGACGACATGGGCACCACTATCAGAGGAAGCCCGGTTCGGATCCAGGTTGATTGGCTCGAGCTGCGAATTGACCAGGAGAATCACAGGCATGTTGCCAGTGGCTTTGAATTCGGCCAATCTGCTCTCCAGCTCTTCGGGGCTTTTGATCTTGGTGGTATAGAAATCTCTGTTATTGCTGCTGTAGTGTTCGTTGGTGATCACGGCACCGTCTTTGTATCTGCCGGTGATTGCCTGATCGATCTCGAGCAGATCTCCGGCATAGAGGTTCGGGCTGTCGGCCGGCTTTCCGTCTGGTTTGAGAACCTCGGCCGGAGGTTTTTTTGACATGTCGAGCAGCCTCTCGCCAGTGTCTCCAGGACCGGTTGGTTCACGCTGCTCGTAGCGGTAATTGGTGCTACCGACGTCTCTTTCCCGGTCGTAAAAGAGATTGATGGCTGCAACCTGGAAGAGCTCGCTGGCGTGCGTTCGCTGGCCGTCCTGCGGGGGATAGGTCTTACTTTCGTCGTGAGGCTCAGGGTCGATGGCCGCGGAATGGAAGCCGTAGCCATCGGTGTAGTGACCGGTGAGAGCGGTGTCGGCTACCACCCTGGCGGCGTCGGAGGGATTTCTCTGATAGAGCCTTACCTCGACCGTGGTGACATTGCAGGTATTGTGGTGTCCCTGGTCGATGCTGGTCGGCTCCGCAGCCTGTTTCATTACTTCGCTCGCCAGCCTGATGCGGTCCTTCTCGGTTAGAGGACTGTCTCCTCGTGCGTCGAGAAGCCTTGAGGTCTCCCGGAAGGTCTTTGCTATTTCGTCCCGGGATAGACCATCGCGAGCTGCCCTTTCCTCGAATTTTACGAAATTGTCCTTGAAAGCCCTGAGCTCATCACCGGAAAGGTGCTCAGTGGCTCCGTCCAGCATATGGGTTCGCTCATTGCCCAGATCCAGCACGTCCTTGGCCTCGGTCATGGCGTAGATTTCATCGCGATCTGCTTCGGATCTGAACCTGGTGGCGTCGCTCTTGAACGTGCCATCGAATTTCTCGTGGTAAGTGTGCTCTATCTCCCGCCTTTCCGCTTCCGTGGTACCCTGGAGAATCGTCCTGTAGTCTTCCATTGAGGCATCAGGGTCGTTATTGAGTTTGTGAAGCTCTTCGGCGGCATGCTGCACCATTTGCTGGTCGACTTCTCGACGGGGTGTAAGGTCGACCGGAGTCCCCGAATCATCCTTCCTTGCCTGTTCGGAGGCTGCGTCGGCAGGTGTATCCCCTGGTTTCGCCTGCCGAGGCAGTTGTTCCTGCTGCGTCGGGGTGGAGTTTCCGCCGTTTGTCCCACCATCACCGCCTTCTGAGACCGGCTGCGCTGTTGTATTCCGGGCGTAGAGATCTCCGGTGTATGTGTTGAGGAAGTCCGGCTCGCTCTGTCGGGTGTAGGCTGATCTGGCGTTGTCCAGAAGGGTAGTCCGATCCCCGTCATTACCTGCGTGGGAAAGCGTTCCGGCTGACGGGTCATCCTTGGTGGCTGCGAGTCGATCTTTTTCGGCGGCGGCTTCTGTCACAGGTGAGATTCCGGAGGCTGATTCACTTAAATACATACCCGAAGCTCCCGGTCGATCCTCGTTAGTGTCGGAGTCGCAACCACAGACAATCAGGGATGCAGGGTCAGGTTCCGTAGCAACGAGCGGTTACTGAACCAGGGACTCGACTTCTTCTACGGGCAGCGGACCCTGGTCCAGGGCGCGGTTGTGGAAGTCGAGCATGTCGAACTCCCGGGCTTTATCTTCGTAGCGCTTGCGGAAGTCCTGCCACTGTCTGAGCCCGACATAATAGGTGGGGAGCTGGGTGGAGCTGAGCTTGGCTCTCACGAGTTTGCCCTCGGCTTCCGCGGCGGTCTGGAATGCCCGGTTTTTCATCAGGCTCAGAGCCTGCTCGTCGGTCATTTTCATGGTGTGCATTTTGATATCGAGTATGGTGTTGGCCAGGAGGCGCAGTCTTATCTTGCGCATGGTCAGGCGGAATCGCGGGTCGTCTTTCATGAAGCCCTCGTCCATCATCACCTGGGCGATATACTCGGCCCAGCCTTCTATATAAGCGCCGTTGCCATAGAGCGAGCGCAGCAGGCGGCGTCTTTCCGGCATGATGTTGTTGAGATGCTCGAACTGTATATAGTGCCCGGGAAGAGCCTCGTGGATGGTGAGCCATTTGAGGGTGTAATTGTTGTACTCTCTCAATTTGCTCTCGGCGGCTTTCTCCGGAGTCGACGGATCTATGGGGGTGACCC
>JAGQHH010000649.1 GCA_020431945.1 Cyanobacteria bacterium HKST-UBA02
AGAAGGCTCCTGCAAGGGCAAAGAAAGCAAGGGCAAAGAAAGCTCCTGCAAGGGCAAAGAAGGCTCCTGCAAAGCTAAAGACGAAGGCGGCGACGAGTAGACCCAGGTCTCTCGTTTTCTTTTTCGCGCCAATCTCCGGCCGGTTCGGTCCGACTGGTGAAAGGAGGTTATCGAACCAGTGTCAGACGATTTTTTCTCGATCAAGAAAAAGCTGCCCGTACTCGGTATCGGTCTGGGCTTGCGCCGTGAACTGGCGCAGCTCACCTTCGATGCAGTCGATAGGATCGACTGGCTGGAGATTGTGCCCGAAAATTATATGGATATCGGGGGAGCTGCCAGGGAGCGACTGGATGAAGCACTGGCGAGCTTTCCCATCGTCACGCACGGGGTCAATCTGTCGGTGGGAAGCACCGACGACCTGAGCGACGATTATTTGAAAACTCTGAAAGGGCTTCTGGATCATATCGATGCGCCCTGGTGGACCGATCATCTCTGTTTTACGTCGGTGAACGGTGCCTATATGCACGACCTGCTTCCCCTGCCCTTCTCGAAAGAAGCGGTGGAGCACGTCGCCGCAAGAGCGAAGATCTGCCAGGAAAGAATAGGCAGGCCCTTCCTCCTGGAGAACATCTCCTATTACACGGAGATTCCCGGAGCCGAGATGGAGGAAGCGCAGTTTCTCTCGGAGGTACTCGAGAAGGCTGATTGCGGGCTGCTTCTCGACGTCAACAATGTCTATGTCAATTCGATAAATCTCAATTTCGATCCTTATAGATATCTTGATTCTATTCCCCTGGAGAGAGTTGTACAGATTCATCTGGCCGGACATACCTATGTCGGCGATACGATCATCGACACTCATGGAGCTCCTGTAATCGAGCCGGTATACGAGCTTCTTGCCCATGTACTCAAGCGCACCGAGGTGAAAGCAGTGATGCTCGAGCGCGATCAGAACTATCCTGCTTTCGAGGAGATCCTGACGGAACTGGATGAGATCCGCGCCATCACCCGGAACTATCAGCCCGAAGGGACCGTCTCCACCCTGCCCCGCGATCGCGCCAGGGCTACGGCTTGAGGAGAACCGTCATGACCGAAGCCGCTACCCTCAAAGAAATCGAAGAAAGTCTCCATCGTCTCTGGACCACCGGTGACGCAAGACGTACATTCTTATCCGGCGATCTTCCCGAGGGCGTCCATCAGGACGTCGCCGACAAGATCGATCCGGACGGTGTCAGTCTCTATTCGTCGCTTATCAGGCTCGGCCAGAAAGATCTGATGCTTTCCATCTACCCGGGCTGTGCCAGGGTGATCGGCCGGGGTTTCGAGGAACTCATCTATCAGTATATGGAAACCTATCCGGCTGAGCATTTCAATTTCAATCGAGCTGCCAACCGCTTCAGTATCTTCCTCAAAGAGCATTGCCCGCGGCTCCTGGAGAAATTTCCCTTCCTTCCCGAGCTGGCTGACTACGAGTGGATCGAGCTCGAGGTCCTGGAGCATCCCGCCGACCAGCGCTGTGTCACCAGCAAAATCGCTCTCTCCTCACCGGAAGATTTCAGCAAACAGGCTCCCCGGGTCAATCCGACATTGATTCTCCGATCGTATCAGTATCCCATCGACAAGATCGTCGACTGGCTTCGCGATGATGTCCGCCTGCCCCGCCGGATCAAGAAGGCCGAGGTCTGTCTGGCGGTATACCGCTCTGCCCAGACCAACAGTGCTCGATTCCTGGCACTCTCGCCGGTGGCGGCGCGCCTGATCGAGACGGCGTCAGAGTCACCTACTTCTTTTGCCGAGCTTGTCTCCATCGCGGTCAGCGAGAATCCCGAGGCCGATCCCCAGACCACGGTCCTGGAGTTTCTGGAGCTCATCGAAAAGCTAGAGAACCTGGAGCTCCTTTCCGGAAGCGCTTCGCTCTGATTCAGGAGAGCTCGCTGAAGGCTCTATCGACAATCTCGTCCAGGGCAGCATCGGGCATCGGCTCCCCGCCGGTCTCCAGCATGACCAGAAATTCGATATTGCCAGCCGGACCTTTGACCGGAGAATAGGTCGCTCTGAGAAGAACGAGACCGCAGCTGATACAGACATCTCTTACCGAATGAAGGACCTGTCTGTGCACGTCGGGATCTCTGACCACGCCTTTGCTCACGGCTTCCCGCCCGGCTTCGAACTGGGGTTTGACCAGGCAAACAGCCTGCAGCCGGTCAGCATTCATCACCGATGCGAGCACCGGGACGATCTTGGCAAGAGAGATGAAAGAGCAGTCTACGGCGGCGAAATCAGCCGGTCGGTCAGCGTTCTGTAGATCGCTCCCATAGAGATCCTCCGGCTTTAGATAGCGAGCGTTTAGACGCTCCTTTACCAGTACCCTGGGGTCATTGCGCAATTGCCAGTCCAGTTGTCCGTAACCGACATCGATGGCATATACGGTATCAGCACCGCTGCGCAGCATACAGTCCGTGAAGCCGCCGGTGGAGGCTCCGATATCGAGACAGACGCGGCCGTTCAAGTCGATAGCGAAGTCGGCGAGCGCCTTCTCGAGCTTGAGCCCGCCTCTGCTCACGAAGCGCCGGGGGCTGTAGCTGGACTTGAGAGTGATATCATCGGCAGTGCAAATCAGGGAGCCTGCCTTGGTCGCTTTCTCGCCGTTCACCAGGACCATTCCGGTCATGATTGCCGACTGGGCTTCTCGCCGGCTGGGAAAGAGCCCTCTTTCCACGCAGAGGATATCCAGTCTTTGTTTTTCTTTTCGGTTTGCCATCGCTCTTATTGTAAGGGTTATAATATGTCTTGATTACGGAGCAGAACTGGCTGGATGAAGACGCCGCCTTGAAAGCGGTCGCCCGGAAACGGGTTGGGGGTTCGAGTCCCTCCTGCTCCGCCAGTTATACTTTAGACCTGTCTATCGCTATGAAAATTGCCGTCGGCCTGACCACAAGCGATTTGAGCTCGCTCGATCATGCAAAGCTCAATCTCACCCTCGCTCAGAGCAATAGCGGACCGGCTTCTGTCTACCGAATGGCGGCGCCGGTCAGCCTCGCGGCAATTTGCGGGCAGACCCGGGGGCAGCCGGCCTGCCAGCTCGCTCCGGGCCGCACTCTGACTGTCGCCGGCCATAGCGGAGCTGCCGGAGCTCTCACCCTGACGTCGCCGCAGGCTCTTGCCCTGCAGCCCGGGGAATGGCTCCTGGTGGCTGGCAAGGACGACCGGACCCGCTTCAGCATGGACTCTATCAAGCGCTCCTCCGCCCCTGCCGTCTATCAGGGCAGCATGGCTGTGTTTGGCACGGCAAAGGGCCTGCGAGTAGCCCTGATCTGCGATCTCGACGAGTATCTCCGGGGCGTCCTTCACTCAGAGATTCCGGGCTCCTACCATATCGAGGCGATCAAGTGCCAGGCGGTGGCTGCCCGCACCTATGCTCTTCGCCCGCGAATCGACCATGGGGGCGACTGCATAAATGTCTGCGATTCTTATCTCTGCTGCCAGTATTTCGGCGGCTTGAAAGCAAGCATCACTGCTTCACACAAGCAGGCCATCGATGCCACCGCCTCGCAAGTGCTGGTCTATCAGGACAAGCCCATCCTCGCTCTTTTCAGCTCCTGTGCCGGCGGTCATACCGAGCACTACGAGAACAGCTTCTCCGATCCGATCACCAATCAGTTCCCGCCCGAACCGCTTCCCTACCTGCGGGGTGTTCCGGAGACAGCACCAGGCATGGTGTCAAAAGGCTTCACCGAGGAGGCTCTCCGGCAGCTCTACTCTACAGGTAAGCCGGCCACCGTCGACCAGTGGAGCCATCATTTCAAGTGGGCTGTTACCCTGACCGGCGACCAGATCGAATCGCATCTTCATCACAATGCTGCCACCATGCTGGCCAGACCTGAACAGGCAGCCTTTCTCACCCCCCCTCCCTCCGGGAAGTTCGGGCATGTCAGGGGATTTACCGCTCGTCGGCGAGGTGTGTCCGGGCAGATCATCGAGCTCTCTGTCTCGACCAGTGCCGGAGACTGGCTGATAAGGAAGGAGCTGGTTATCAGAGACCTTTTCAAAGTGCCGCCCATAAAGCTAGCCAGGCTGAAAAGCGCCAGGATTTTCTTCAATAGCAGCCGGGACCGGCACGGGCATATCACGTCTCTGACCATCTGCGGTCTGGGCTGGGGGCACGGGGTCGGTATGCAACAGACCGGAGCACAGGGTTGGGCAAAAAAGGGTCTGGATTATAAGCGCATCCTCACCCATTACTTTACAAGCGTCTCGATCGAAACAGTGTGATCCGGTAATCAACAGACCACTGGTGCATACTGGTCTGAAATGATAACTTGATAAAAAACCATTCCAGGAGCGATTTTTTCAGCATGACTTCTCTGTGCCGTCCAGTTTTCTCGATGATTGCCGGAGCCCTTTTCATCTGTCTTTCACTCTCCGCCTGTGGCGATGTGAAGCCGATGGAGTTCAATCTAGCCGACAAGCGGACCTGGGTCGATCTGGTGGCCGATGCCCAGAAAGCGCAGGGCCGGGGCAACCTTCCGGAAGCCGAGAAGCTGTTTCAGGAAGCACTTCAGAAAGCCGAAGCCAAGTATGGCGAAGATGCCATCGAGACAGGCACTTGCGTAGGCTATCTTGCCGAGCTCTATCGCTATCAGCAAGAGTATCTGAAGGCTGACAAAGAGTACAAGCGCTGGCTCACCATCATGCAGAAGCATGACCTCTCCGGTGAGCAGGTGAAAAACATCCGCAAGA
>JAGQHH010000650.1 GCA_020431945.1 Cyanobacteria bacterium HKST-UBA02
AACTGATACCTGTTGCTTTAAGCGCGGCAGCATGTAACAGAGGAAATCCCGATCCACCACTGCGACCGGCCAGAGAGGGAGTTGTCATTGACGGCTCCCTCTCGATTTTCATCCCTTCCCGTCTCTGCTAAACTGGCACGCCAGAGCAGTCCATAGAAATGAATAATCAGAAGAAAACAACTGTATTTATCGTCGAAGACCACGAGTTGATGCGTGATGGCATCAAGGCAGCCGTGACCAGGGAAGACGCCTTCACGGTCATCGGCGAAGCCGCCGACGGCAAAGAGGCCATCGACCGGGTACCGGTCCTGGCGCCGGATATAGTGATTATGGATATAGGGCTTCCCACCGTCGACGGGATAGAAGCTACTCAGACTCTCTTGTCTAAATGTCCTCACAGCCGTGTGATCATGCTCACTTCACACCGTGAGGAAGCTGAGGTCTTTGCGGCATTTGCAGCCGGAGCCGCCGGATATTGTCTCAAGGAGTCAGCATCGACTCTGCTCAAATCAGCACTTACCTCGGTGGCGGAAGGGGCGGTCTGGATCGATCCACAGATAGCAGGAATGGTCCTCAATGCCTTCGGAGCAATCGGCAAAGGTCCCAGGCGAGCCGATGGTGAAAAGAACCCTCTGTCCGAGCGCGAGCTGGATGTTTTAAAGCTCATAGTCGATGGTCTCAGCAACAAAGAGATTGCCGTAGAGCTCCAGATAAGCTCCGCCACCGTACGCACCCATGTGGAGCATATACTGGAGAAGCTCACCGTCTCGGGTCGCACCCAGGCCGCCGTGGAAGCAGTCCGCCGGCGCCTGGTCTGACTGATTTTCCGCAAGTCGAAAGCGCCGGCAATCGGTCGGATGACCGATTGCCACGATACGTAGTCTCTCCCGAAAAAACCCGTAGATTCGCCGATGTCGGCCAGTCGGACTTCTCGCTAGCATTGAAATGGGGAAAGCAAACGCGAGAGCCGGGGGGCGATCATGAACATTTCTATTACTAATAAGTCTTCCTTTTTAGAAGAGGAATCAGGGCAGGGCGTAACCGAATATGGTGCCGTCCTCTGCCTGGCAGCCATACTGGTAGCATTTATGTGGGCACCGGCCCAGACCATGGTGGCATCGGTATCGAGCACTTTCAATGCACCGGTCACAGCCCTCAACCAGGTATCTGCCTATGCAGGCTCGGGCGCTGGCGCCGGTACCAGCAGCAGCTCGGATGGCAGCAACTCCGGTAGCAGCAGCTCCAGTGGCAGCAGCTCCGATAGCAGCAGCTCCGGTGGCAGCAGCTCCGATAGCAGCAGCTCCAGTGGCAGCAGCTCCGGTGGCAGCAGCTCCGGCAATGGCAATGGCAACGGCAATGGCAACGGCAACGGCAATGGCAATGGCAATGGCAAAGGCAATGGCAACGCCTACGGGCGATACAAATAAATTGGTTTAGTGACTGGAGCGATCACCATGAAAAAATTCGACCTTGCTGAATCAAACATCGAATGCACGCCGGCCGAGATCTTCGAGTTCCTCTCGAGACAGGGTGAAGGGCGTTATCTCAGACAGATCAAAAAGATAGAAAGCGCAATTCAGAAAATTCCTCACTTGCTCGCCATCAACTGCTCTTATAACTGCGTTCTACGAGAAGCGACTTTCCGAATCGTGAGCCGCCGCAAAGAGATAATCCACACGCCGCTCATCGCCGTGGATGCACTGCATGTGGGATCATCTCGTCTGCAGTTGAGTGCGGTCTCGAAATTCACCCTGAAGCTCGAGGGAGGCGACGTAAAACTCTCGAATATCCAGGGCTTCTATGTGATCATGCAGGGTGTGCGCGCCCCTGTGAAGTGCAGGATCTTCTCCCTGACCCTGCCCGCCAGCGGAGAGATGCCCACCCTGCTTTGCGCAGTCTCGCCCCTGGCGGTGCCCGGCTACCGGGCCGGCGTGGTGAGTATGAAACTGGCTGCTTCATTTCTTCATGACAAGCGAGACAGACAAGCCCGAACCACCATGCAACGCGAAGATTCCAGACGCTGCCGCAATACTTGCAATCGCCTGGCATCGACGGGCGCTGAAAAGCAAAGGCAGGATCAGAATGTGCGCCTAACCACGCTGGTGAAGAACCTCCTCAAGCTTCTGAAACTCAGGACGGCAGTGGAGAACGCATAGTCTATAATCAGTGGACTATGAAGCTCGAGAAACGAAGCCGCAAGGAATTGCTCGAACTGATCGGTAAGCTCGAGGAACAGATTGCCTCTCTGGAGAGCGAAACCGCCGTTCGGGGCTCGAGCACAGGGGCGAAAGACGCGCTCTTCGAGCTCAATATCGCCACCGTCCTTGACAATGCCCTGGACGCCGTTATCGGAGCCGACCAGGCAGGCCGGATAGTCTACTGGAATCCCCGGGCGGAGCACATGTTCGGGTGGAGCAAGGAAGAGGTGCTCGGTCTCACCCTGTCCGAGACGATTATTCCTAGCCAGTACAGAGAGGCGCACCGCAAGGGGCTGGAGCACTTCAACCAGACCGGCGAGGGCCCGGTGCTCAACCGGCGCCTGGAGATGACGGCTCTCAGACGGGACGGCACCGAATTTCCTGTGGAGATGAGTGTCGGGCCTCTAAAGATGGGAAATTTCTTCCTGTTCAGCTCTTTCATCCAGGACATAACCGAGCGCAAACAGGTCATCGAGGCCCTGAAGGCAGCCAGGGAGGCCGCCGACAAAGCCAACAAATCCAAAGACCAGTTTCTGGCCCAGGTGAGCCACGAGCTGCGCACTCCCCTGAACGG
>JAGQHH010000651.1 GCA_020431945.1 Cyanobacteria bacterium HKST-UBA02
CCCGGAAATCTGGAGGACATTGCGTGAAAAAGCCTGTCTTTCGAATTAATCCGCCTAAATTCCTGGAAGCGCCAGTCGACCACAATGTAGCACCGGGAGATAGAGCATGAATGCAATCGCACTTAGCCCAGAAATCATCCGCCTGGCCCAGATCAGAGCCAGAGAGAACGGACTGGCTCTTGAGAACGAGCTGGCCAGACTGGTGGTTGAAGAGCTGGTCATGTCTTTAGATCCCGAACTGGGTTTGATTCTGGAACCGGAGCTCAGTCTCAATGCCGTAGACAGCCTGGCTTATGCCATCGGCGCCAATGATCTGGTAATCAACGGCAAGCATATAGATGTACGAGCCATCGATGATACCGGTCGGGTCAGCCTGGACAAGAGCCTCATAGGCAGCCCTCTTCTGGCCGTCGGTACCCTGGTGGTGAAGCTCGATTCCACCATCGATGCCCGGGTAGTCGCCCATATCCCCCCGGGCTCCTGGCTCAGCGGCGAGGAAACCGAGAACAGCATCTCGGTAGCCGTAGAAGCCGATCCGAGTTTCGATCTGGAAGCGGTGCTCAAGGCCATCGATGCCCGGGTGCAGATCCCTCTCGATCGAGCAGTCAATGTTCTGCCCGACGAAACCGAGCTCAATACTTTCGTCAACGACCGCAAGCGTATCGTCGCCAGCCGGCAAAAACAAATCATCACCGCTCTCTGCGCCAAGCAGGAGATCCGCGATCTCGCTCATGAGATACGAGTCGATTGCTCCAGAAAAACAGTCAATGATGTCCTCAAAGATGGTGCCACCTGGAACCGCCGCACCGAAGAAATGGCTGTGATACTGGCACCGAAATTCAAATCGCTGACAAAAGAAGAAGTCAAAAAAGCGATTATCGGCACCGGGGAGACCTATGGTGGTCAGCCCGAGGCCCCGGAGTTTCGCAAAGCCGCCATCAAGACCCTGACCAGGGCGCAACTCGAACGCGTCTCGAGCTCCGCCAGGGTAAAAGCCATAGCCGAGCAGGTCCTGGCCGGCAAGTCGGTGAAGGAAGCGATCAAAGGCCTGGTGAAAAGCAGCGTGGCAGTAGACATAGCCTCTGCCATCAAGAGCAAACGCGGCAAGGTGGAAAATTTCGTAGCCGCCACCGCCGAGGAGATCGGATTCGCTCTCAAGCAGCTCTCCCTGCAGCCTGCTTATGCTACCCATAGCACCAATAAAGAAGCCGGTGTCGAGTCAATCAACGAAGCCCTCGAGCTGCTCTCAGCCTGCCAGATCCTCGAGGATCTGGACAGCCTCGAAAAAGAAGTCATCGAGTCCTGAAAGTTTTCTCTGTGGTGCTTGAGGAGCCGGCTGGAAATCCGCCGGCTCTTCTTAAAGAGGTGAGATCTTATGACCGAAGCCGACTCTTATTCGAGCAAGAAGAAAAAGACCGGGGGCCGGCGTGACCCTGGTGGTCTGCTGAAGCTCTGGGGCAGAAAAGCCGACGACCTGGACCGTCTGATCAATCATCTCGAGGAGCCTGCCGACTCTTTCGAGCCGGCTCTCCATCGCCGCGAGTTCAAAGCCAATATCTGGCGAGAAGTGATCGATCATCCCTGGGACAACGAGCTGGAAGAGCTTGCCGCCCTGCTCATCGGAGCCGTGAAGATCGGCTATTTCGGCGACAGCGATGGTGTCTATGCCACCATTTTCAGACCCCTGGAAGATCCGCCCGCGCCGAATGCGATCTATCTATGGAGCCATGAGACATATTACGCCGACGACGTCCTGGCATTGAGCCCTGACTCTTTCGCCTATCAAGTCGACCTGGCCAGGGACTGCGAAGCAGGCGAGCTATCCGAGACCGACATGGCTCGCGCCTGGGCCGGGCTCGCCGGCAAGATCCATGCCACCTGGGCCATCGCCTGCGGTCTCGAGGAATCGATCGAAAGCGAGGTGGAAGGAGCACCCGACCGAGATTCTTTCTATACCGATCTCGACCCCCGGGGAAAAATCCTCAGGAGCTTCTGGCGCGGGCAGTGGATCGCCCACCTTCTCAGAGAAGACGATCGTCGCCGACTCGATGATGTGAAAGAGTGCTTCAGACCCTCTCTGAATCCGCCCTATACGCAAGCGGATCACGAAGAGGAGCTGGCCCGGGGAGAGAGACTGCCAGCCACGGCGATTTATCTACTCTGGCGCTATTTCTGGTTCGATCAAAAGGACCGCCTCGCTCAGTGCATGGAGACTTATAAAACCCATGAGGCACCGGTGGTGCGCGATCTGGTCGAGCTCCTGGAA
>JAGQHH010000056.1 GCA_020431945.1 Cyanobacteria bacterium HKST-UBA02
TAGTCATAGTCACTTTCGAGGATGGTACCGACACCATCACCGCCCGCCCGCAGGTACTCGAGCGGGTCGCCAGGACCGAGCTTCCGGCGACGGTCCAGCCGGTGCTCGAGCCTGACGTGGGCTCTCTGCGCGAGATTTACCGATATGCTCTGCACAGCAATTACTATTCCGCCGCCGGTCTAAGGGCGATTCAACAGTGGGATCTGGAAAAGGTGCTTCTCCAGACCCCCGGTGTTGTCGGTGTGGTAAGCCAGGGCGGACCCACCCGGGCTTTCCATGTCGATATAGACCAGGACAAGGCGAGAGCCAGAGATATCTCGCTGACCGAGATCTACGATGCCGTGGCGAGAGGCAATGCTACCTCCGGCGGTGGCTTTATCGAAAAGAGCGGGCAGGTCCTGATGGTGCGCGAGCTGGGAGCGCTCAAGTCCCTGGAGGACCTGAGGAATATCGTCATCAGGTGTGATCGCAATGGCACGCCGATCAAGATAAGCGATGTAGCCGAGGTGCGCAGAGGTTGCCTGGTCAGGCGGGGCCAGGTCGGCAAAGACGACGAGGACGACATCGTCGAGGGGATCGTTCTGCTGCGCCGGGGCGAAAACCCCACCCGGGTGCTGGATCATCTCTACCAGCGCCTTCCCATGATTGTCCACGCCCTGCCTGAAGGTGTCTTCCTCGAGACTATCTATGATCGGTCCGATTTAATCCGGCAAACCCTCAAAACAGTGGGCAAAAATGTCACCTGGGGGATAATTCTGGTAATCGGAGTATTATGCCTGTTTCTGGTAGACATTCCCCCGGCCCTTCTAACAGCCTCGGTGCTTCCAATTGCGATTCTCATCGCTTTCATCTCTCTCAGCATCCTGGGGGTACCCACCAATCTCCTCAGCATAGGCGCCATCGACTTCGGAATCCTCGTCGATGGCGCCGTCGTGATGATCGAGAACATCCTCAGAAGACTTGCCCGGGACGGAAAGGACATGGGGATCACCGAGCGGAACTACCTGGTGAGCGCAGCAGCAAGAGAAGTCGGAACGCCTATTGTTTTCGGCATTGCTGTTATCATCACGACTTTTCTGCCGATCTTCTCTTTCAGCGGTGTGGAAGGTAAGCTCTTTCGACCTCTGGCTCTCACCATGGTTTCCGCCCTTATAGGAGCAGCAATCGCCACTCTCACACTACTGCCGGTGCTCTGCTCTTTCCTTTTGACCAGACACAGGGTTGCCGACAGGCAGAGTCCGATCCTCTCTTTCTACAAGAGAATCTACAAGCCGGTGCTGGTGAAGGCTCTCGACCATCCTTATATGGCCATCTCGGCATCGCTTATTGTTTTCATCTCGAGCATAGGCATATTCCTCAATACCGGTCAGGAGTTCCTGCCACATCTGGAAGAAGGAAATATCTGGCTCCGGGCTACGCTCAAACCAAGCAGTGTGAGCCTGCCCGAGTCGACCAAGATAGCCGGAGAGATACGCAGCATTCTCAGGACCTTTCCCGAGGTGCGCTCGGTTCTCTCCCAGGTCGGTGGTCCCGATGACGGTACCGATCCTGCCCGCTTCTCCGATCAGGAGTACCTCGTGGATCTGAAACCGGCATCGCAGTGGCGTCATCGGTTCGGCGAGCGGAAGGACAAACTCATCGCCGAGATGAAAGATAAGCTCCAGGAGATTCCAGGCGTAAGCTATTACTTCACGCAATACATCCAGACGACCCTGGACGAAGCCCTCTCCGGGGTGCAGGGATCGCTGGTGGCAAAAATATCGGGTCCCGACCTGGCGGCGCTGGAATCCCTTGCCACCAGCGTCGGCCACATCATGCGCGGAACCCCGGGAATTGTCGATGTCATAGTCGATCCGCTTCTGGGCCAACCTCAATTTGCTATCGAAGTAGACAGGAAACAGGCTGCCCGTTACGGCATCAATGTCGAGGACGTCCAGTCCCTGGTCGAGATTGCCATCGGAGGCAAGTCGGCAACCCAATTCATCGACGGAGAAAGACGATTCAACGTCATGGTCAGGCTCAGACATACGTACAGGGATACGAAAGATGCCATCGAGAACATTCTTATAGACACGCCATCCGGTCAGAAGATACCACTGTCCCAGGTGGCCTTCCTGAAAGAGTCCGTGGGCGCGACACAGATCTGGAGAGAGTCGGGCTTCAGAATGGCCACCATCCGGGCCAATGTCAGGGGCAGGGATCTGGCCTCAGCGGTGGAGGACGCTCAGGAGCACGTCAGGCGGGACATACCGCTGCCCGAACATTACCAGATTCTCTGGAGCGGCGAGTTCGAACGCCAGAGAGAGGCATCGCAGCAACTTTCCGTGGTCCTGCCAATCACCCTGGTGGTGATCATCACCATTCTCTTTCTTTCATGCGGCACGGTCAAAGGCGCCCTGGTGATGTTCTCGGTGGTGCCTCTGGCATCAATCGGGGCCTTCGCGGCGCTATATATCACCGGGACATATTTTTCTATAGCAGCCGGGGTCGGTCTCATCGCTCTTTTCGGTGTCGCTGTCCAGAACGGCATTCTCATGGTCTTCTTCATCAATGAGCTGCGCCATGAGGGCATGAGTATCAGAGAGGCGGCCTACAACGGTGCCCTGACAAGAATGAGACCGGTGCTGATGACCGCCACGGTCGCTTCCCTCGGTCTGCTGCCGGCCGCCATCTCGAACGAGATCGGCTCTCAGACGCAAAAACCCTTCGCCATCGTCATCATCGGCGGTCTGATCTCGAGCACCATCCTCACCCTCATCGTCCTGCCCGCCCTCTACCAGCTGGTGGCGCCGGATCCAGGAAAACGCCGGCAATCCACCGGACTCCGATCGGAGGTCGACTCATGAAATTCGGGCATTACCTGCTCCCGGTCATCGCGGGAGTCCTGCTCACCCTTTCAGCCTGCTCCCAGATGGAAGAGCCCAAGCGATACATACTGCCCGGCTCCTATTCGAAAGCCGTGCGTGTATCGGTCAACGACGAGCAGGAAAAAGAATTCGAGCTGTCCACCGCCACCACGAGCTATCGAATAGAGCCGGTGGAGATTCAGGCAGCCGGCGAGCTCGAGGTCAACCAGAACAAGACCGTTCCGGTGCTCTCCCTTATACCCGGCAATGTCGAAGATGTGAAATTCCAGCTCGGCAGCAAGGTGAGGACGGGTCAGTCTCTTGCCACCATTCGCAGTGACGAGATAGCCCAGCTCGAATGGAATCTGATCGCCGACCTGCAATCGCTGATCAAACAGGAGCAGCAGAATCTGGCGGACCGCGAGCTTGCAGAGAAAGTCTATGAGCGCAAGAAGGTCCTTTTCGAAGCAGGCATCAATCCCAAGGCCGAAGTGGAAAAAGCTGAGACCGAGCTCAAAAAGGTCAATGTCGAGCTCGACAACATCAAACGCCAGAGACAGTCAGCCATCGAGTCAACCAGAGAGAGACTGAAGCTCTTCGGTCTTCCGGCAAGCGAGCTCGAGCGCCTCCTCTCCTCCATGCAGGCAGAGAATCTATTCGATGTCACTTCCCCCAGCAGCGGAACGATCACCTGCAGAAACGTCAACCCGGGTCAAAGAATCAGCTCCTCCGAAAAGCTCTTCGAGGTCTCGGACCTATCGAGCCTCTGGCTGATCGCCAATATATTCGAGAAGGACGCCCTCAAGATAAAAGTCGGCGAGGCCGCAAAAATTCTGTTCGACGCAATGCCTGGCAAAGAGTTCGATGGGGTGGTCGACTATATCGGACCGGAGCTGAACGAAGATACGAGGACGCTTCCGATTCGGGCCGAGATTCCCAATGCCAGCGGACTCCTCAGGCCAAAGATGTATGCCCGTATGACTATTCTCGTAGGCGAGAAAAATGCCCTGGTCATTCCATGCGGTGCTGTTCAAAAGGCCGGTGAGGAGAACGTAGTCTATCTCAAGATCGACAAGAATACTTTCGAGGAAAGGCATGTGAAGCTTGGAAGAGAATTCGAGGACTCCACTGTCGAAATCCTCAGGGGTCTCGAGCTCGGTGATCAGGTGGCCAGTCACGGCAGCCTGAGACTGAGAGGTCTGGTCATATTGCAGTCAGCCAACTAGGAGAAACAGCTTTGAATCTGATTACCGCACTGGTCTCGCCAATCCACATGGATCACCTCACTCGTGAGCTCAGAGCGAGCAGCATCTCTCTTTACTCTGTTTCGGATGTTCGCCTGCACGGACCCGAAAGCCGTCGTTTCAAGTCCGAGTATTCGGACAAGGTCAGGCTCGAGGTCCTGGTCGAGGACCATATGAATGACTGGGTCATAGAGCTTGTCGTAGATATCCTCAAGCGCGATCCGGGTTGCGACTATCTGGTCTACAGCCAGAGAATCGATACCATCGCCGCCAACTGCTCGGCAATGGACACGGAAAAAAGCTGACATGAATCCGATCGGCAGAATCGCCATAATATCACTGGCGGTGCTGATTGCACCGGCCGTTCCGGGCTCCACGGCCATAGCCGCGTCGGGCCCGGTCAAGGGCTCAAAGGACCTGTCTGCCATACCACCTCTCAGACCGGCAATTGTCCCGTCCCTGTCGATAAAGCAGGCCATGGAGGAGACCCTGATGCGAAGTCCCAGGGCAACCTCTATGAGACTGATGCTCGGAATAGCCAAATCGTCCAGGGTAAGAGCGACGGAGCTGCCCAATCCGACTGCTTTCATGGACAACGGCTATAGAGCCGAATTCACCTATCGCTATGGCTTTCTAGTACCGGTGGAGCCGGTCTGGAAGTTGGCCTTCCGGCTGCTGGCTGCAAAAAACGAAATCAAGCTGGCAGATCTCGAAATCGCCAAAGGCTTGTGGGCTCTTCGTGGCGATATAAGACGGGCTTATAATCAAGCCCTGGTCGATCAAGAACGCTTCTACACCATTAGCAGGCTCGTCGAGCTCTATAGAAGGGTGGTGAACACGGCTCAGAAAAGATTCGGTGCAGGAGAGGTGGCCAGGGTCGATGTTATGAGAGCCGAGCGTGCCCTCGCCGAAGCCGAGGTAGAGCTGGAGCTTGCCCGCAATTCTGCAGTGCAGGCAAGACAGGTAATGTCCGTGTTGATGGGCCGACCTTATGACTCGAGCTTCGAGTTACCCAGGCTCAGACTGTTCAAGCTTACCGCCACCGCCATCGACTTCAGCCCGGACTATACGAAAAATGTCCCGGTTCTAAAAGATATGCTCGACAAGGCCAGTGCCAATCGTCTGGAACTGAAAATAGTGGCACAGGCGATCAAGACGAACGGCGCCAATCTCAAGGTCGCCTACGGCAATATCGCTCCCAATCCGGCCATCGGTGTAGGCAGCTCGGTGGTCAACGGTCCGCCGCTCACCGCAGGCAGCGCCCCGCCTCTCCCCCAGAATATCTTCAGAGGCTATTTCTTCCAGACCTTCGTGGAGCTGCCGATTCTAAATGTGCAACAGGGAGACATCTCCATGTACAGAGCCAAGATCAGGCAGCTGCGAGCGGAGATGGAAACCCAGAAAAACATTGTGGAAAGCGAAGTTGTGCAGGCTCACCGGGAGCTTGTCAAACAGAGAGAGCGAATCAAGGGATTTCAGGACAAGCTAATTTCAAAAGCCCAGCAAATAGCTCTTCTTACCCAGAAAGGCTATGAGGTTGGTGAAATCGATCTGACATCGGTGCTGGTTACCCAGGAAAGTAACGTCCAGGTGCGAAACCGTTATCTCGATGCTATATATGACTACGAAGTCGCCTTCACCAACCTGGAGCAGGCCATTGGCACCACCCTGGAATAAAGTCCGCCTCTTGCCGAGTCGAGCTAGGTCTTCCGAAGCGGCGATGGCGCCTTGGTCGATTCGACGGCGGGCATATCCTTCCGATCTTCGTTGATCACTTCATCCAGGAAGTCGACAACGGCATAGCCCAGTTTTACTGACTCCTTGGCGGCACGGCGAAACATCTTCCTGCCGCCCGACAGCAAGAGCACGGCTGTTGCAAATCCCCACTTGCTTCTTGCGATCTCGAAAAAGTCTTCAAGCATCAGGGCACCTCAAAGATAAATCGATACCATACGCTTCAAGCGTTCGAACCGAAGCATGTTCACATCAATCTGATTCGCTCTGGATACGAGGTTCCTCGGCTCCTGCTTCAATCGGGAGAGCTTTTCCAGCGAGAACATCTCATGCCCGGCCCCGCACTCCCGGCAGGAAGTAGTGTCCAGGAGCCTCGGGATAATTCCGGTGCCTGTCGCTTCCATGACCGGATGCCTGACAGCCTCTCCACAGAGCGTGCAGACCCATGTCTCGACAAAATCAATCATGACTGGCCTCCCATCCGGTCCCTGACCGGCGGTAATTTGAATTGGAGCCATTTACCGTCCTGATGGCTTCCACCGGTCCTCGCATGGTTCCATCTTCATCTTGCCTGCCCGCCCTCAAATGCGCTACCAGGAATTTGTGACAAGGGTGTCAGGAAAATCCTGATTTTCCTGATCTAAACAGATTCGGTGATCACCGCAGGAACCTTTCTGGCTTTCGGTGCATCCCGGCCATCGCCTTCTTTCTCGCACGCAAGCGCCGGTGTCGTTTCCCGGGCTTCAGAGACGATTTCTCCACAGAAATCAGAAACAGAATAGCCGAGTTTAATCGATTCTTTCACGGCACGTCTGATCAGCTTTCTGCCTCCCGGCAGAAGCAGGAGCACCGCAGCAGCGATGCCCCACCGTCCCGTCGCTACCTCAAACAGATCTTCAAGCATACACGGCACCTCGCGTATTGTGGCAAAACGATCTTTTCACAGTCTCCGGGTTGCAACATCATCCCAAATGCGGATCACAGGTAAAGAGAGGCAAGCCGCTTCAAACGCCAGCACCGGACACGGTTATTCATGCCTTTTCTCTCCTCCGGTTGTCTCTTTTCCCGACCAGGCATCGAAAATCATTCCCCAGTCTCGGATCCAACCAGTTTTCGCCTTTCGCTACAGTTCTTATGGCTTCCACCAGGACGCCGGGGGGAGCATTCTTCAGACAGTAGCCGTCAGCACCGGCACGGGCCGCGGCTATAAGAGTCTCCCTGCTGAAATCGGACGTGAACATCAGTATCCGAATTTCTGGTAGTTTCCTCCGCAGAAACTCCGTGAGGGTAATCCCGCTTCCATCAGGAAGCTCCACATCCATAAGGACCACAGCTGGTCTCTTGCGAACGATTGCTCTGGCAGCGTCCTTACAGAGATCGGATTCTCCGATTATCCATATGTCCGAATGCCGCTCAAGTATCAATGAGACAGCCACCCTGAGCAGCCTCTGATCCTCGACCATGAAAAGCTGAATCCTTTCGGTAGCCTGCACCGGCACCGACCCGGAAAAGGTCCGGTGTGTGTCGGCGTCCAACCGAAGGTCGGGTTTCATAATGTAGTATCCTCGATATCGATCTCTGCTCCATTCTGGCTGAGACCCGGCCCGGGCACAGCCAGGAATTGGCGAAAGCGCTGTCAGGGAAATCCTGATCTTCACTCGATCACAGGATTTTCACTTTAATACCCTACGATCACAGGTAGTTTGTTAAGGAGGGACATATCATGTCGCTCAAGCACCGGAACTATCTAAAACAGCACGAAAACGAGTACCCGTTCCCACTTGACGGCAGTCACTGGGCGAGACTGGTGAGCATTCGCCTGAAGCTCGCACGGAGAGCCGACGCCGATAGAAGGGAAGATCCCATCGCTCGGTATCATATGAGCCACTACATAAGCAGCATGGCCGAGCAGATTTCCATCCGCTCCGGTCTGAGACGCTGGACCGGAGACTTCAAGATGCCCGAAAACCACCTGCAGAACTAGCCCTGCTCCGGCCCGATTGAGAGATGTACTCGATTAACAAGCCGGACGAGAAGATTGTCCATCAGCAAACCCTGATGGCACAGGGATTACTCTGTCTGGTAGTGCTTGCCTGCCTGGCGGCGATTTCTGGCTGGCTCCTGAACTTGCCCAGCCTGCGCTCGCTTCATCTATCCCTGGTATCCATACCTCTTAGCCTGGCATTCAACCACCTGCTCATTGCCTGCAGCGCTCTCCTGAGCGGTATCGACAACCGGTCGTTCAAGCTCCGCTTGCTGGCAGTCCTCCTCTCGACCCTGACCCTTTTATTGACCTTTTTCAGCATGCTCTGGTCTATGCTGTTTCCGGGAATTCCGGGGATCAATCAGACCTTTGCCGATATACTTGGCATTCAGGAATCGGTCAACGAGATGTCGCCGATTACCGCCATCTGTTTCACCTGCCTGTCGGTGACATTGATCGTCAGACAGGTTCGTTGCTCGCCGGGGTTCAAGAACTTCTCCGAAACCCTGTCCCTGCTGACAGTGCTATTGAGCGAGACTGCCCTGATCGGCTGGGGATATGGAACTCAGATACTCTACAACTGGCACCTGTTCCACCAGGCCATACTCTTTCCCACTGCCACGATGATCCTGGTCTCCAGTATCGGCATAGCCATTCTGGGTGCCCGGGACAGCTTTCTAGCCCTGATCACCAAGCGCTCCCAGGGAGGCTATGTGGCAAGACGATTGCTGCCCCTCTCCATCATTCTTCCTGTAATGATCAGTATCGAGGGAGGCATAACACCATATACGGAGATGGACTTCCTCACCCTGGTACTGCTGTTTCTCTTTTCACTGCCTGTATTCGTTCTCTGGGTCTCTCATTCACTCCACCTCCTCCATATGAGCTCGAGAAAGGCGGAATGGGAACGGCGGCGCCTGGAACTCCTGGTAGAGAGTTCGGACGATGCCATCATCCTGATCAGCCCCGGAGAGAACATACTGAGCTGGAACAAAGGTGCCGAGAACATCTATGGATGGAGTCCCGAAGAGATGATCGGCAGACCGGTGCACAAGCTCTGGAGCACCCGGGAGAGCGAACAGGAGAATTGCCCTTTCGATCTCGATATCAGGCATGAGCAAGCCGTGCATACAACTAAAACCGGTAATTCCATCGATGTCGATCTGACCATGTCTCCGGCTGGCTCCGATGACGAGAATCTTGACGGATTCTGCCTTATCGTGAGAGACATCACCGAAGCCAAACGTGCGGCATCGCTGGAGACGGCCTGTCGGATAGCAGCCGCGGAAGAGTCGGAAAGGTTGCGGCTTTCTCGCGAGTTGCATGACGAGATCGGCCAGCGTCTGGCCACAGCAGGTTTTTATGTGCAATCGGCGAAGTGCGCCCTTCCCGCCCGATCGAAAGCCGGAGGAGCGCTTGAGAAGCTGAGCGAGGCTCTCAACGATCTTGGTCAGGAGATCAGGAGAGTGACCCTGGAGCTGAGACCATCGATTCTCGATGCTATCGGACTGCATGCAGCAGTGGAGCGTTATATGGACGGCTGGAGCGAACGAACCGGCATCAAGACGGTCATAGTCTGGCAAGGCCAGGAGCGCCTGTCGCGGTTCGAAGAGTCCCTGGTCTACCGGGTTATTCAGGAGGCGCTCACCAATGCTTTCAAGCATTCCCACGCTCATCTGGTCACGGTCCTCGTCAAGATCGACAGCGAACAATTCCTGGCTGTTGTAGAGGATGATGGAGTCGGCTTCGAGATTGACAAACCAGGACGTCCCGATGCCCTGGGCTTGAGCGGTATGAAAGAGAGACTGAACATTCTCGGTGGAACCATCAATTTCAAGTCCAGCCCCGGCAACGGCACCACAGTGATAATCAGCGTTCCCAGAGGAGGTTCGAATCCGGTCGCCAATGAAAAGCAGAATCAGAGTCTTGCTCGCCGATGATCACCGGGTCCTGCGCGAGGGGTTGAAACATCTTCTCACCCAGAATCCATCGATCGAAGTAATCGGAGACTATGACAGCGCCGCAGAGCTGATTGCCGGAACGGCGAAGCTCAAGCCGGATGTCGTGCTGCTCGACTACTCCATGCCCTGCTCGAAACCACCGGAGACTATCCAGAGCCTGAAACGGGAGTCGCGGGAGACAGCCGTGATAATGCTCACCATGTACGATGATCTGGCCTACCTCAATCTCTGTCTCGAGGCCGGAGCCTCTGGCTATGTCCTGAAAGCATCACCTACCACGGATGTCTTCCAGGCCATCATCACCGTGGCTCGCGGCGGCGTATTCATCGATCCGGCCATGGCTCGCAAAGTAGCCGAGAGAATGGTGCGCCAGAAGGACAACTTTAACGAAGCCATATCGGCGACCCTGTCGGATCGGGAGTCGGAGGTCCTGCGCCTGGTCGCCCGGGGCAATACCAACAAAGAGATCGGAGAGCTCAAGAACCTCAGCGAGAAGACCGTCGAGACCTACCGCGCCCGGGCCATGGAAAAGCTCGGTCTGGCCAAGCGCTCGGATCTCTTGCGTTATGCTCTCAGCCTGGGCTGGCTGGATAACCTCTGACGAAACAGGGAATAAACAGCCGGCAATACGATTAGAGTGAGAACAGTCGAAGTAATGAGACCGCCGATGACTACGGTAGCAAGCGGTCTCTGAACCTCGGCGCCCACCGAATCGGCCAGGGCCATGGGCAAGAAACCGAAGGATGCCACCATGGCCGTCATGAGCACCGGCCGCAATCTTCGCCGGGCAGCCAGGAGCGCTGCTTGACGCGGGCCCAGACCCTGCTCCTTCTCCATGGACCGAATAGTGGATACGAGAACAACACCGTTCATGACAGCCACTCCGAAAAGAGCAATGAAACCGACCCCGGCAGTAACAGATAGCGGCATCCCCCGGAGGAGAAGAGCGAAAATCCCCCCGGAGAATGCCAGGGGCACATTCATGAAAACCAGCAAGCCCGGCTTCACTGAATCGAACTGGACATAGAGAAGGACGAAAATCAACAGAAGCGATAGAGGCACCAGGATCGACAGCCTCTCCCGGGCCACCTTCAGATTCTCGAACTGACCTCCCCATTCGATCCGGTAGCCGCTCGGCAGGGAGAGTTTGTCGACCATGGGCTGCGCCTCCTCGACGAAACTTCCCAGATCGCGCTCGCGCACATTGGCCTGTACCGTGAAATAACGATCGCCATTGCGGTGGGAGATCTGGGCGGCCCCTTCGTTGCGCACGATGCGGGCGATCTGCCCGAGGGGCACCAGATCGCCACCGGACATTGCCACCGGCAGCGCCGCCAGCTCGTCAGCTCGAGGCATCGATTCCGGATCGAAGCGGACGGCCAGATCGAATCGCGGCTTGCCTTCGAATATAGTGCCAACCACTTTGCCGTCCCTGGCCGCCGAGATAGCATCGAGAGCATCCTGAGCACGAACGCCATAACCAGCCAGTGCCGTCGAATCGAGAGACGCGGTGACGACCGGCAGGCCGACGGTCTGCTCGAGCTTAAGATCAGCGGTGCCCTTCACTTTCGCCAGGACACCGGCTACTTTCGTCCCCAGTCGGCGAAGCTCGTCCATGTCAGGACCGAATATCCTGATGGCGATATCGCCCTTGCTACCGGCAATCATCTCGTTCATTCTCTGCTCGATAGGCTGAGAGATCGAAAAGCAGAGTCCCGGGACACGCTCCCGCAAACACCTGGAGACCTCCGCCTCGACCTCCATCTGGCTCATGGCCGGGCGCCAGGAGGAGCGGTCCTTGAGAATCACGAAGGTATCGGTCTCGTCGGTGCCCATGGGGTCGAAAGCAATCTCCGAATGCCCGGTTCGGGAGACGACTCGATCCACCTCCGGAATCTTCTTCAGTTCACGCTCGACGAGAGTAGTCTGCTGATCGGCGGTCTGCAGCGAGGCAGACATGGGTCGGTTGATGGTGAGGACCATGGCACCTTCCCTGAGCACCGGGATGAACTCCGATCCCAGAAGGGGAAGACAGAAGAGGCTGGCAGCAAAGATAGCGATCGCCATCAAGCTGATCACCAGGGGCCGGCGAACTGCCATAAGCAGCATGTGCCGGTACGGACTTCTGAGCACACCCATGAAGAAGCTGTCATGGTCCCGGGTTTTCCTGGCAAGCATAAAATAGGAAAGCGACGGAGTGACAAAAAGAGCAATAGCAAGAGCTGTAATCAGACCGAACACCACAGTGAGGGCCATGGGATGGAAAGTCTTGCCCGAAACACCCGGAAGAGTCAGGATTGGAAGATAGACAACGGTGATGATGAGCACCGCGCATAGAACCGGCCCAGCCACTTCGAGCGAAGCTTCTTTCACCGCCCGGAGTCGATCCGCCCCGTCTCCGGCTCTCGACAGGCGGCAGACGATATTCTCCATCAAAACCACCGAGCCGTCGATGAGAATGCCGAAATCGATTGCTCCAAGGGAAAG
>JAGQHH010000652.1 GCA_020431945.1 Cyanobacteria bacterium HKST-UBA02
AAAATATTGACCCCGGAGGCCAGCTCCACCAGCTCGGGCATCCAGTTGCCGGCGGCCATGAGAGGCTCGATCCATTCGATACAGGCCACCCGCGGTGGGGCACCCCGGGCGGCTTCTGCCGTGTCCTTCCTGACCGTCTCGATGCGGGACTGCATATCCGCCACCACCGAAGCTGCCCGATCCGGAACTTGAAGAGCACTGCCTACGGTGCGGACATCATTGAAGATATCCTCCAGACAGTCAGGCTTGAGCGATACTATCTGCGGCTTGGATGAGATCACCGCACAGGCTGCTTCTTCGACGTCACGCAGGCTCACCGCACACACCTGGCACTGATCCTGGGTGATTATATGGCTCGGCGAGAGGCTATCGACTATTTCGGCATCCACCCGGTAGACGCTCAGTCCTTCCTGGACGATGGCTTTCACTCTTTGGTCGATCTCATAGCTGGTGCCGTCGGTGCAAAACTTGGGCGCGGTGCAGACCGGCAGATCCTTGATCGAGTCCGGATAATCGCATTCATGAGAACGACCTACCATAGCGCCGGTGAGATCGAGGGCATGGATGATCTCGGTGGATGAGGCGATAAGGGATATGATTCGCAAGGTCATTTCTTGCGGCTGGAGGCGGTGAGAGCCAGAGAACTGACACTCATCCGGGCGTGGCTGACAGCCACCGCCAGGGCATCGGATGCGTCGTCGGGCTTGATTATCTCTTTCAAGCCGAGCAGACGCATGACTGCGAATTGAACATCTTTCTTGTCGGCTTTGCCGTAGCCTGTCAAACACATCTTGACTTGCATCGGCGTATAGTCGGTGATGGTCAGGCCGCGGCTCGACAGCCCCTCGACGATCACTCCTCTGGCCTGGGAGACCGGCACAAGAGTCTTGGCATTCTTGAAAAAGAAGATCGCCTCCACCGCAGCCACGTCCGGTTGATATTCATTTAAGAGAGTCAGTAGATCTCTGCGGATCATCACCAGTCGCTCGCCGGGGGTCATGGTCCTGGGAGTCTCGATGGTGCCGGAGGCGACATAGGAATATCGATCAGCCCCCGCTGTCTCTATAACTCCGAAACCCACTGTAGCAGTCCCCGGATCGATCCCGATTATTCGATGGATAGCCCTGCCCCCCGTAGAAAATTAGCCCCTGAGCCGTGTACCATGTTCACGATAAGAGACTAACCAATTAATGCAAAGCAGACAAGCAGTAATGAGCACCAGTTCCATGCTGGACCGGCCGATCTGGCTCAAGACGGTGGGCCTGGCATACAAACTGCCTGTAGCCTTTTTTTCCGGTTGTCTTCTCGGTCTATCCAGCCCGGGTTTCGAGCTCTGGTGGCTGGCCTGGGTCGGTCTGGTACCGCTCCTGATACTGATCCGCGGCTCCAGTAGCCCGCTGGAGTCAGGGCTTTCGGGACTGCTTTTCGGTTTCGGCTACCATGGCGTCTCTCTGAGCTGGTACCTGGGTCTGGCCCCTCTGGCCTGGCTCGGTCTGCCGGAGACTCTGGGAATGGCGGGAGCGGCTCTGGTATGGCTCCTGGAAGTGGTGCATCAGTCCATATTGCCCTGCCTGTTCGCCCTGCTCCTGGGAAGCCTGCCCCTGAGAGCCGGTTCCCTCCCCAATATCCACCGGCCCTTCTTTCCATATCTATTGAGCGTGCCCCTGGTCTGGCTCTTTCTGCAATGGGTGATCGCCCCGTCCGAGATATTCATCGGTCTGCCCATCAATCAACTGGCTTATTCGCAATACAAGCAGCTCTGCCTGATTCAGACAGCTTCGGTGCTGGGCAGCGCTTTTATCGATTTTCTCATCGTCCTGGTCAATACCGCTATCGCCAGCCTGATCCTGCAATTGACCGGAATCGCCGGTCCCATGGCTCAGCGTAGCGACACTCTTTCGCCTCGTTTCGGAGCCCTGGCAGACACCTTAGTTATCGGTCTTCTCATGCTCGGGCTCTCGACCTGGGGCGGAGACCGGGTGGCCAGCATCCACAATGTCCTCGAGACTGCCACGGCCCGGGATCGCGATCCCCAGACTCCACCTGTGCCGGTGGCGGTCCTCCAGGGCAATGTCAGCGTCGCTGAGGAGCGCCTCAAAGTCACTCGCCCCGAGCAGATCGCTTCTCGCTATCGAGCCCTGGGAGGCAATCTCGGGGCGCTCATGCTCTTCATGCCCGAAGGCGTGCTCAACTCGAGCCAGATGTCCCGGGACGGATTGCTGGATGTTTGCAAAGAGATAAGCACCAGACAGGACAAAGAAGTCATAGCCGGATCCATCGAGACCCTGGAGAACGAGCATGTGAACGCTGCTCGGCTTTTCAGCCCGAGACGCACGAAAGAAGATGTCTATGTGAAACGGCGACTGGTACCCCTGGGCGAGTCGGCTCCCATCGAGGTTCTCAATGAGAAGATCCCGGCTCCGGTCAGAGAGCGGATTCCGGCCACCCGGGAAAAATTCATGGCCGCCGACTCGACCCAGCTCCTTCACAGTATCTGGGGCAAGGTCGGTCTCAGCATCTATATCGAGCTCGTCTATCCACGCCTGATCGCCGATGAGGTCCGCAAAGGCGCCTCGCTCCTGGTGAATGTCTCCAACCTGTCCTGGTTCCACGATGCCTCGATCAACCGGCAACTCCTTGCAGCAGCGGTCTTCCGGGCAGTGGAGAACGGGCGCTATCTGGTCCTTTCCACCA
>JAGQHH010000653.1 GCA_020431945.1 Cyanobacteria bacterium HKST-UBA02
GAGCCGGAAATGCTGAAAAAGGGCACCCCGGCCTCTCCGGCCACAGCCTTGGCAAGAAGCGTCTTGCCTGTCCCGGGAGCGCCTACGAGAAGCACACCCCTGGGAATACGGGCACCGAGAGCCTGGAATTTCTCCGGGCTCTTGAGAAAGTCGACTATCTCCTGGAGCTCTTGTTTGGCCTCGTCAATCCCGGCCACATCCGAGAAGCTCACTTTCACCTTGTTGTCCACCATGAGCTTGGCACGGCTGCGCCCGAAGCTCATGGCCTGGTTGCCGCCGGATTGGGCGCTCTTGACCATGAAGACGATGAGAGCGATGACGATTATCGGCAGGATGAGGGTGCCAAGATAACCGAACCAGAGACCGGACTTGTCCACATCATTGACCTGGACTGCCACACCCACGTCGTTGAGCTCTTTGAGCAGAGACTCTTTGGCCTCGACCGGAACGACCACGGGCTTCTCCACCGGCTTCTCGTCAGGCTGGGTGGGCTTGAATTTCACTTTCACCACCGATTCGCCGTTGGTGAACACGACATTCTGGATGTCGGAAGGCTGGTTGTGGACAATCTTGAGAAGCCCCGAATAAGTGGTGGGCTCCTCTTTCTTGGTAATGGTCGTCAACGAGAAGATGAACACGACCAAGACTATCAGCAAAACAAAAACGGCCCAGGTAGTACCGTATTTCCTCATCGAACCAGCTCCAGTTGGACAATCTCCAGATTATATCACGCCGTATAGAGGCTCTATGCCACATCCTATCAGGTTTTTCAGCCATATGACCGGAGTTGGCATTGGCTTGTTCCCGGGATGCCGGGGGCGGTAACCGAAAAGCCTCCACCTGCTGACATAGCACGATTTCATAATCTTAAAGGTTTAATCTTATCCGAACCGCCTAGCAGACCGTCCCTGCATCAATTACCAGCCTCTGCCAGCTCAAACGATGGCTGGGTCTGCGGCCGGCTCGAAGCTTCTCGGACAGTCCCGCCTGCGGGACCCAGAGGACCTCGCGGCTGTCGGCAAGCACTACAGTAGCCGGGCGGTCGCCCTGCAAGTCGAAGTCCCCGGGGTCGAGAGCACCGGAAACAAGCTTGTGGGTGTGGAGAAACTGTTTGAGACGCACAGACTCGCTCATGCCGAAAGGCTGTATGCGGTCGCCAGGTCTGCGGTAGCGGACACAAAGCGGAGGCTCCACCCGGGAGAGATCCACCAGGGCGGAGAGGGCACCGGCCGGGGGAAAGCCGTTCTCGGCTTGCGATTCAGCCTCCAGGGCAGTCACCCTGAGGCTGGCGTCCAGCCAGGTGATGACTGTGCTGGCGCTACCGGAGCCCTCCGGGACCCTGATCTCGGTGTTTCTGGAAAGCTGGAACTCGGAGGGCTCATCAGGGCTGTCGACCCTGTGGAAGACCAGGCTCGCCGTTTCCCGGGCCACCGACCAGTCTCGATTGAGGCTGAAACTTTCCTGCCCGGAGAGCCCTTCCGCCAGCTCGATAATCAGGCTGATCCTTTCATTGTCCGGCTCCACATCGATATCGGCCAGGGCAAGACGGACCAGGCGCCGCCTGAGAGCCAGATGGGCTCCTGCAAAGCCCTCCAGGGACCAGGTCAGGCTGTCATTTTCGCCCCGCTCCTCAATCTGTGAGCGGAGCTGGCGAGCGAGCCGGTCCATGAAATCCTGCTCGTCTTCTATGACCGTCCGCAAGCGGCTCAAACTGCTCCTGAATCCGGGGAAGCGACTCTCGATCAGAGGCACGATCTGGTGCCGTATATAGTTTCGCCGGTATTCATGATTCTCGTTGCTGCTGTCCGAGCGCCACTCGAGTCCGCGCTCGAGAAGATAAGCGAGGCACTCTTTCCTGGTGGCGGCAAGAAGCGGGCGGACTATATAAAGACCGGAGTCCGGGCTGAGCTCTCGCAGCGCCTTCATGCCTGTGAGACCGGCCGGAGCGGTGCCCCGGAAGAGCCTGAAGAGCATGGTCTCAATCTGATCGTCCAGGGTATGACCGGTGACAATAACGGATGCACCGGCGCGTCGAGCCTCGCCTTGAAGATGACGATAACGGCTCTCGCGCAGACTGTTCTCGTCGCTCTCCTCCTGTCGGCTGTGCACCACGGCGAGCTCGATCCCGAAACTATCGCAAAGACTTCGGCAGAATCTCTCGTCATCATCCGACTCTTTCCCGCGCAGATGATGATTGACATGGCAGGCGGTGAGCTTCCGATCTGTGACGACTGACAGCGCCGCCAGCAGTGCGGTGGAATCGCCACCACCGGATACCGCCAGCATCAAGGGTCCGGCTCCGGCGCTTGCCGGCAAGCCGGCAAGCGAATCGCCAAGGGCGCTTGCAAGCCGCTCCTCGAATGACCTGGCAAAGACCGGCTCTCGTTCCATAATAAGTCGATTCCAGCTTTACAACTACTAAAGCGCCCGGCACTGACATGGGTTATTCTAACAACAGAATGAACACCCGTTTTCTCACCCTTCTATTGATAGTCTTGCTGGCAGTGCCCGGTGCCAGGGGCGAAGAGTCACCGTCGCTCCAGGGCTCGGTGGACCAGAACGAAGTTTCCCCTACCGAGAGCAACAGTAATTCAGGCAACACGATCCCTGCTGAAGTAATGGACATGCCGGCACCGGCCCTACCCGGCAAGGTCGAGGATAACGGCGCCAGCCTGGGAAGCGAGCAGGGACAGATGGGTGACTACACCCCGGGGAAGCCGCTCAGAGCCACCGTCAAGAAAAGCGCTCTGCATGGCAATGCCGATGAGAACGATCCGGATTTCAGCGGGATGACCGGCTCCACCGACGATGAGAACGTCTTGAAGGGTACCGCCAGCAAAGACGGAGCCGCCGGTCTCGCAGCGCAAGATCCGGATCTCGACGATCAGGAGCTCATGGTGGAATGGGACAAGTGGCGCAATCGTTTCCTGTGGACGGTGCAGGGGAGCCTCACCGCCAACATGAATGACCCTGATAATCAGAGAGCCGTCTGGAATCCCCAGCTTCAGGCTATGGTGATGATGCCTCGTTTTCCCCTGGGCATAACCGCCTGGTTCTCATGCACGGTGACGAAAAACCGCAAAATCCTCAATCTCAAACTCGAGCATACCTCGGGCTATCCCGAATACGACCAGGCGGTTCTGGATGCGGTGCGCTCCCTGGAGGGGACGGGAATACTGAAATTCCCGGGACGCTCGCGGCGTCTCAAGGTCAGACAGATGGCCGGTATCAAGACATCGACCACCGGCGGCCGGCAGTTCTTCAAATTCGGTGACGTCGAACGCTATCGAGTCAATCCCTGACGGACGCGAATCACCGTATATGGTTGCTTGGTAAATTTGGCACGGGACAGAATCGAACTGTCGACCTGGCGGTTATGAGTCGCCCGCTCTAACCTTCTGAGCTACCGTGCCTCGAGGCGCGAAAATCTGCGAAAGTCGCGAAAGTGCATTATCTATAGCAGGGTCTGCCGGTGTCAAGCTTAAATCGAAATTATGAACCGGGTGCTGATGCTTGTAGCCTGGCTATGATGGTAAGAGCAGTTGTTTTCCGGATAAAGCGATGATTATTTACGAACTTGCAATTTTAGGCGGGATTCTCGTATTCGGGATCGTCGCCCTGGCAGCATGCGGCAGACCGCTGGCCGAGGCTTATTCGGAAAAAGTGAAAGCACGTTATGCCGAGGTGAGCCCGGAAAAGTTCGAAGCCCTTTCCGAGAAGACCGCACGACTCGAGGCCGAAATCATCGACCTCAGACAGACAGTGAAGAGCCTGGAGGAGGCTCTCGAGTTCGAAAGAGGACTCGAATCTGGGAAAGGGCAATCCCTGAAGTTCAAAGTAAAGGAGTAAATAGATGTTAGAGTTGATTTTCCTGGTCCTCGCCCTGGCGTCGATCTGCGTTGCTGCGACATCCAAGCAGTTGCAGGCACGGGTCGGAGGCTTCGTCGGCTTTTTCCTCTTCGGCTCCGTTTTCATAATGACAAGCGTAGCGGTAGTGGTGGAGCCCGGCAACGCCGGCATAGTTTTCAACCGCATGGGCGGTATCGAAAAGCGTGTCCTGCCCTCCGGTCTGCAGTTCGTCATGCCCCTGGTAGAGACAGTGATCCAGCATGATGTCCGCACCCAGCGCATCTCCTTCCAGAACGAGGAAGCGGTGAGCTCGGACCAGCAGGTCATCCACACCGATGTCACCCTGAACTTCCACCCCAAGATCAACGAGCTCTGGATGCTCTATAGCGAAGTGGGTCTCGATTATGGTGACAAGATCGTCGGACCGGTGGTGAGAGAAGCCCTGAAAGCCGAAATCGCCAAGCATAAGGTAGACGATCTCCTGGCCAATCGGGCCGAGGTCAGCCAGAATATTCGTTCTTATGTAATGAGCAAACTGGCGGAAAAACACCTGGAGATGGAGATGATCTCCCTCACCAATGTGCGCTTCTCTCAGGAGTATCAGGCAGCCGTCGAGCAGAAACAGGTCGCCCTGCAGAATGCCCAGGCCATGCGGAATACCCTGGAAAAGGCCAAGGTCGAAGCGGATATCACCCGCACCAAAGCCGATGCGGAAGCCTATCAGATCCAGGCCGTTCAGAAAGCCCTCGGCGCCAGCCCTGACTTCGTCAAACTGGAAGCCGTACGCAAGCTGAACCCCAATGCCCAGATCATCTATGTGCCCCACGGCACATCGGTACTGGTGCCCGGTACGCTACCCGGCGCAAGCAAATAGAAAAAGGAAAGGGAGCTCCGGCTCCCTTTCTGCTAATTGGATGAAACTCTGACCAGCTCGTCGAAAAGACATTTGCTCACGTCATAGCACCGCTCGGGGTGCCACTGCACACCGATGAGAAAACGGCTGCCCTCGCCCTCTACGGCCTCCACGACACCATCCTCGGCCCGGGAGACCACCACCAGACCGCGCCCGGGCTCTTTCACCGCTTGATGGTGCGAGGTGGAGATTTCTACTTTCTCGCGCTTATAGATGTCATAGAGGCGGCTGCCCTTATCGATATCCACGCTGTGCTTGTTGAAGCCGCGGTCCCAGCCTTCCGGACTGGCGTGCATGACACCCGACTCGGGATAACTGGATGGAATGTCCTGGACCAGGCTACCGCCCAGACCGACATTAATAAGCTGCGCCCCCAGGCAGATTCCCAGGATTGGCAGTTTTTCCTCCTTCATTGCCCGGTTGAAAAGCCGGAAGTCGAAGTCATCCCTCTGTGGATCGATGAGCTTGCAAGAAGGATCGGTTTCTTCGTTATATCGCTCCGGGGAATAATCGAGACCTCCCACAAAAATCAGACCGTCGATCCGCTGGATAATCGCATCGAGATCCGCGTCGGGCATGGGAGGGATGAGAAGTGGAATGCCGCCGCTGTTCGCCACCGATTCGAGATACGGGGTCTGGAGACTGACCTCCGGGGGCGGGCCTTTCCTTATGTCTACATTGATTCCGATTATGGGCTTCATGGTGAAAGAATACCTAAAAATCGTTGATAATAATCAGCTTGCCGTCTTTAACCTATCTAAGGACATACAACATGACTTGCTCGATCCAAGAAACCGACAAACTGGTAGGCGATATCCTGAAAGCCGTGGGCGCCTGGCAGGAAGGACACTTCCTCCTGACCAGCGGCAAGCACAGCAACGAATATATGCAGTGCCAGAAGGTCATGCAGTATCCGCGGCTGGGGAACTTCCTGGCCGAGCTCTTGATTGGCAAAGTGATCGAGGCAGGTATCCATCCCGAGGTGGTGGTCGGCCCGGCGATGGGAGCCATTCACTGGGAGGTGTTCGTGGCCCAGGCTCTCGAGCGGCACAATCTGAAAGAGAGCGGCACCATGAGCGGCTACTTTCTGGACGTTGATACCGTATGTGATGCGCTTCCCGGCGACATAACCGACGGAATGACCAGGGCTGTTTTCGCCGAGAAAATCGTCGGCGAAAATACTTTCGAGATCAGAAGGGGCGTCGAGCTCGCCCGGGGTCAGAAAGTGCTGGTGGTGGAAGACGTCACCACCACCGGGGGCTCGTCGAGGCGAGTGCTGGAGCTTCTCAACGAGATGGGCTGCGAGCCGGTGGCGGTGGGAGCAGTGGTGGACCGGAGCGGCTCGAGAATAACTTACGACACCCCGTTCATCAAACTCCTCACCGTGGACCTGGCTACCTACGACAAGAAAGAATGTCCCATGTGCCAGGCGGGAAGCACCGCGATCAAGCCCGGCAGCACAGCCCGGTAGATCTTCGTCCCCCCGGGTTGGTCCCCGTTGCCGGCCGGGAATAAAATCAGAGACAGGTCCCGATCAGGTGCCCGTGCGCTCAGCGAAAAAGAAAACTCTGCCAGGAGCCCTGCTTGCCTTAATGGCGGCTGTTTTCGTGTTGATTCCGTTATTTCTCGCCTGTTCCGGCGAGAGCGCCTGCCGGACTATCAAGCTCAAACCGCTGAAGGACGCCCGCACCGAAAATGCCGTCCTCGATATGTACCGCCGGGCCAAGGCCCTGAGAAAGGCGGACAAGAACGTCGATGCCAGGCTGCTTCTCGAGAAGGCTGCCATGTACGACCCCACTGCCATGTCTCCCTACCTCCATGAAGAGCTTTCGCGCATCTATCACGATCTCGGCAATCCCAACAAAGCGGTGGATGAAGCCCTTCTCTGCCTGAAATTCGATCCCCGACAGAAACATGTCCTCTACAACCTGGCGCTCTACTGCCAGGAAGCCAACCGCTTCGACGAAGCGATTGCATTTCTGAAGCGTTATCAAGAAACCGTATCCGGAGAGAAGAAAGCCCAGGCCGCCAGCCTGGTGGCTCTGCTCACCGAGCAAAAAGAGAAGGCCCGGAAATACTCGCCTGACACCCGGGACTATCTCGACCAGCTTACTGCCGAGGACATGGTCAGTCACTGGTCCAGGGACAGATTCCCTCTGAAAGTGCACATACAGCCCACATCCCGGGTGACCGGCTTCAAGTTCATCTATCCCAAGCTCGCCAAAGAGTCTTTCATAACCTGGTACAAAGCCTCTCAGAAACGGGTCGCTTTCACCTTCGTAGACAATCCCGAGGAGTCGGACATCAATCTCGAGTGGACCGATCAGATGCTCCATGTCGGCAACGAGAAAAGCGAGCGTTTGAAAGCCGGTCTGACAACCAGCACCACCACCGGCGAAGGAGTAATCAAGCACGCCCGGATACAGGTCCGCACCGTCAGACCCTTCTCGAAAGAAGCCGAGCCCGAGGAGAAGATCAAAGAGACCTGCCTTCACGAGATCGGTCATGCCCTGGGTCTGAACGGTCACTCCACCAATCCCGGGGACATCATGTATGTGGGTATGACCCGCCGCCAGCTCCCGGCTCTGACCAAGCGCGACAAAGCCACCATCGCCAGGCTCTACCAGGCATATCCGCAGCTCGCCATGGAAGGAGTTTTCGAGGCCCAGCCGGTAGCAGCTCCGAAAGAGCCTGCGCCCACCGAGAGAACGGCGGCCCTGACTCCCGAGCAAATTCCGGCTCAGATTCAAGTTCCGGCTCAGATTCAAGCTCCGGCTCAGATTCAAGCTCCTGCTCAGACCCAGTTCCAAACTCCGGCACAGCCTTACGCCCAGGCGCCCTATACTCCGCAGCCTTATCAGCAGCCGTATCAGCAGCCCCCATATTTCCAGCAAGCTCAATATCCGTCTCCTTATCCGTCTCCTTATCCGTATCAGGTGCCGGCTTACCCGCAGGCATATCCGCCGGCATATCCGCAACCCTACGGGCAGCCTGTCTATCAGCAGCCGGTCAATCCCTACAGCGCTCTCAGTAGCCAGAACCTGGTTCCCCAGCCGTATCAGGGGAACCCTTACGGCTATGCGCCACCGGCCTATCCGGCCGGCTACGGCGCACCGCAGGCGGCACCAGCACAACCAGTTCCGCAGCCGCAGCAGACCAATCCCCTGGCCCGCTGGGCGAGCCAGATCCTCGGTCAACCCCAGCCCGGCAACGGGACTATGAATTCCGGCACAAATCAGCTGGGCAATTGAAGCTCAGCGCTGGCTGCGCTTTTGCATCAGGTCTTTGAGGGCGAGCTCGGACTCGTAGTCGTGAGGCATGAGCTTGGTGGTATGCAGGAGCTCGGCTATCGCTCCGTCGATGTCTCCCCGGTCGCTCAGAGCCAGTCCCAGCGCTTTATGCAGTTTGGGATTTTTCGGATCGATCCGCAGGGCGAGACGATACTGCATGACCGAAGAATTGTGATCGCCAATCTGAGAATAGACCCAGGCAAGCCCGGAGTGCGTGTCGGCGTCGTTGGGAGCCAGAGATACGGCAAGCCGGGCTTGCTCCAGAGCCTCCTCGAGCTTGTCGCGCTTGGCGAGGATCCAGGAAAGACCCACATGACCGGGAGCATAATTGGGATCGGCTTCCACTGCTTTGCGAAGCTCATTCTCGGACTCGGACCACTTCTTCATATGACCCAGGGCGACGCCGAATTGTGTTCTGGTCACCGGATCTTTTGGATCGAGACCGACAGCCTTCTTGTAATTGTCGATGGAAAGATCCGGCAACCTCGTCTCGGAATAGCACTTAGCCAGCACCAGATACGGAACCACAAGATTCGGCTCGAGCTTGATCGCCTCTTTGGCTTCCCTGGTAGCGACACGGTATTCGCCCTTCATCCGGTAGCACTCGGCCAGATAAGCATGTGCCGGAGCATACTTGGTATTGACCCGCAGCGAGTTCTCGTACTCGGAGATGGCTTCCTCGTGCCGGCCCAGCATGCGCAGAGCCTCGGCAGTCATATAGTGAGCGTCCGAGCTGGTGGATCTGATTCGCACTACATTCTGGAACTCGCTCAGAGCCTCTTCATAGTCGGACATGGCCATGAGCACTTTGCCCAGCATATAGTGAGCCTTGAAATTGTCCTTATCCTGTTTGACCACCGCCTCGTATTCGATGAGAGCGTTCGTATAGTCGCGTCTTTTGAAGAAAGTGTCGCCGAGCTCGGTATGCTTGGCGATTCTCTTCGCCTTCTCGGGGGGCAGGGTGGCGGTCTCGTCCAGCTCGGCGGCAGGCGCCTGGGGTCTTGGTGTTTTGTGCGGAAGCACCTTGTCCAGAAGAGGAAGACCGGAGGCAGGCTGAACGAAAGCCACCGTGGCAGCGGCTATAAGAAGGCTCGAAAGGCTGGAGAGTATTCGGGGACGGCTGTGAATGGTCATGAGGAGCTCCGCTTCTCAGAGATCCTGCCTAGTTTAACCCGAATTGACCACAACCTTATCGATACGGTCGACTCTGAATGTTCTCTCAGCCTGGAGCGACTGGCAGATTGCGTTGAGGTAGAACTGCCCCCGGCTGTGTATGAGCGAAAGGGGCAGAACCGTGCGGTTGGAGCGGTAAGTGCCGTTATAAGTCATCTTCATGACCTGGCGAAGCTCGATGGCCCGGCTTATCGAATCCATGATCGCCACCGATTGCTCCGGCATGGAGGCACGCACCGACTCGGCATGGCGATCGAAGTCGAAAGCACTGACGGCGCCCATGATCTCGAGGGCCTCGAAATCGGCCAGACCGCTGGCGGCGATGAGCTTGAGGAAAACATCCCGGACATGAACGCTATCGGCCAGGGCTCTGTGATAGTCGCCGGCAGGCAATCCAAGAAGCTCAACCACGGTCTTGAGCTGATGCCTGGGCGCGTCCGGCATCAGCTCCCGGGACATGACCAGGGTGTCCACCACTTTGTTCTTCGGGAATGGCATACCGAGCCTGGCCAGGCTCACCCGGACGAATTCCACGTCGAAAGGCGCGTTATGAGCCATGAGAACACAATCACCGACGAATTCGATGAATTCCGGAATCACTTCCCGAAAAGTCGGCTCCTCCCTGACCATCTCGTCTGTAATCCCGTGGATTCTTTGAACCTCCCGCGGGATAGGACATTCCGGATTGATCAGACGCGAGAATATAGCCGGTTCCTCGACTCCGGCGCCGAATTTCACACCGGAAATCTCCACCAGCCTCTGGGCCACCGGAGATAATCCGGTGGTCTCGACGTCGAAGGCCACGAAAGTGAGATCGGCAAGAGCTGTGCTGGTAATTTTCTCCATGATTTCTTCCAGGTCTTTTTGGACAGTCCAGGATGGAGCGAGCTGGCGGCTGGCCCTGGGCTCGCACACAGTATTCTGAACCACGATATTCGAAAGAATCATTTTCGCAACTCTTCCTCCGGGCGCCATTAAAATACAGCCGCATTAATGGACTAAAATGCGAGAAATAGCTTTCCGGCAAAGCATCGCTACACGATGAATATACAAAAGACAATCCTCTACCTCTTCCCATCTTTCCTGCTTGCCCTTTATCCGGCCCCGGCAGCCATGGCCTCGCCCCTGGATGCCTCCATAATCAAAGAGGCCCTGGCAGAGACAGTCTGTCCCACAAATATCGAAGTCATGGTGAAAGGCAGCGACCAGCAGGACTCGAAGAGCTATGACGAGAGCGTC
>JAGQHH010000654.1 GCA_020431945.1 Cyanobacteria bacterium HKST-UBA02
AAGCTGGTGGATTTCGGCATCGCCAAGGTCCTGGAGGAAGCCAGGGCCACCGACCTCACCCTTGCCGGCGAAGCCCTGGGCTCGCCTCCTTATATGAGCCCCGAGCAGTGTCGGGGTATGACCCTCGACTTTCGCAGCGACCTCTATGCCCTGGGTTGCTTGATGTACGAAACTTATACCGGCTATAAGGCGATCCTGGCCGATACGCCCATGGAAACTCTCATGAAGCATGTCAAAGAAGTGCCTTCCCGGATTCCTTTCGAGAAGTCCAGCCCGAGGGTCGGCAAAGAAGTAGAAGACATCATTTTCGCGCTGCTGGAGAAGGCTCCGGAGAACCGCCCGGGCTCGGCGGAGGAAGTGAAGATTCTTCTATCCAGGACTGTTTCATAACCCTGCCTTAAACACCCGAGCCTAGACTGTGCCTCATGTACAGAGGTTATCTATTCAATACGGACATTGTCGTCTGGGCTGTCATCTTGATGGTAGTCCTATGGGTGGTGCTGGTCTCGCGATTCTATTCGACGCCCTTTCGTTGAAGCGGGCCCGTCGATATGCAATAATCGCCGGATGCTTATCACCAGACTTTTTTCCATCGTGCTTACGCTACTGGTCTTCATGTCCCTGGCAGGGCAAGAGGGTGCCTTCGCTCTGACGCACAAGCTCATTACCGAAGGCGGTCCATATGTATGCAAGGGCAAAGGCGTCCAGAAATTCCAGGCATCGTTGAGCGTACCGGCTGATTTCCAGGGCGATCAAACCTGGCTGACTTTCTACAATGGCTATGGCGGCCGCCCCGGCTATAGCTGGGTGCGAGTCTTCCTCCGCGCCCCGGGCGAGGCCGGCGAGACCGGGGAAGTGCTGGCGGACGAGAGGACTTTTCTCAATCGTCACGCCACCAGCGTGGATGTCAGCGGACGCATCTCGGGACAGGCATCGACTCTGCTGATCGAAGGAGCCGGACCGGCGGGAGCCGATTTCAGCTGGGTTCTCACGGGCTCCGGATCGGCTCTCTCGGTGATGAATACCACCACTATCAGTCCCGGGAAGAGCTTTTTGATTCATGGTTCCGGATTCAGTACCAGAAAAGACGATGTGCAAGTGACCGTGGGTGGCAAGAAAGCCCAGGTAGTATCGACAAACGGTCGGATTATCGAGGCGATACCGCCTTCTGATCTATCCGGCAAAGCGGATCTGAGCGTCAGGGTCGGAGAGAAGACAAGCAATTCGATAAGGGTGACAATCAATCTTGTGCCGCCGCATCTTCTCTCCATGAGCCCTTATGGTGCTCCAGCCGGTTGTATCCTCACCATCCGCGGTGCTAATTTCTCGCGTCTCGCCAACCACAATGTGGTCATGATCGGCCCGTACCCGGCGACGGTGTTCAAGGTCCTCGACAGCGGCACTCTTCTCTGCTATGTCCCTGACTGGGGCGTTAGCTCGGGCACCCTGCCGGTGACGGTAACCACAAACGGCGTGCGCTCGGACAATTCTCTGAGTTTCTGGTGTGTCGAGCATATCTATGGGGGCGACCCCGACGCTGCCGGCTATGCCAATGATTAGGTTAAGTTGCCGGGCGAACCGGGCAAAATGATCAGGTCAAAGTCATAAGTTACTGATCTTATTGCGATCCGATGCCTCAATGCAGCTATAGCAGGGACCAGGTCCTGGCTCTCGCGCCCGACGACAGCTCGCGCAAAGCCGGCGAGGGTCTCTCGACGACACGTAAATGGTCCAACCTGGGTAGCGACGGTCGTTCGCTCTGGGGGGAATGTCAGGGGAGCGGCTCGAGACCGTACCAGACCTGTGTGGACCTGGGTGAGCCGGCTTTCAAGTGCAGTTGCCCGAGTCGCAAATTTCCCTGCAAGCATGGACTGGGTCTCTTCCTTCTTTTCGCTGCCGATAGCGGAGCCGTGGCGGAGGGGGAGCCTCCCGACTGGGTGCTTGCCTGGATCGGCAAGCGTCTCGAGAGCCAGCAGAAAAAAGAGCAGAAAGCCAGGGACGCGGCCGAGAAGCCGGTGGACGCCGAAGCCCAGGCTCGCCGGCAGGCGAAGCGTCAGGCCAATATCGAAGATGGTCTTGCCGAGCTCGATCGCTGGCTCTGCGACCGGATCCGGCATGGTCTCTCCCGGGTGCAGACCGAGTCCTACGAGTTCTGGGACGGGATCGCCGCTCGTATGGTGGATGCCCAGGCCCCGGGCCTGGCCCGGATGCTGAGGCAGTGCGCATCAATATCTTCGAGCGGGGAGAACTGGCAGGAGCGGCTTCTGGAGCGGCTTTCACTGATTCATCTAGCGGTCGGCGCTTGCAGCAGGATCGAGAGTCTCAGCCCCGAGATGCAGACCGAGCTCAAATCAGTCCTGGGCGTCACGGTGAGCAGAGAGGAGGTCCTGGCACGAGCCCGGGAGGGCATCGACACTATCACCGATCGCTGGCAGGTGATGGGCCAATTTGTAGAGCAGGAAGAGAGGCTCAGGGTCAAAAGAAGCTGGTTGTATGGAACCGAGACGGGCAAGTGGGCTCTGGTTCTCAATTTCGCCCATGGTACCCAGCCCCTGGATGTGAGCCTGGTGCCCGGCTTCTCTTTTGCCGGCGAGCTTGCTTATTTCCCGGGAGTCTTTCCCCTGAGGGCCCTGGTGAAAGGGCGCGATTCGGACAATTCTTCCCGGGCTGAGAAGACTCCGGTCGTCCATGACGATTATTCCGGGGCTCTTGCCGATTATGCCCGGGCACTTTCTCGCAATCCCTGGCTCGAGAGTTATCCGTTCGCCATCAGTAATGTCGTCCCTGTCCTCGAAGGTGAGTCTGTTTCTTTCATAGACCGTCAATCTAATTTGCTCAGGGCGCGCCTCGGCAGGCGCGATCGGTGGCGGCTTCTTTCGGTAAGCGGCGGCGGACCGGTGGATATATTCGGAGAATGGGACGGAGATTCACTCATGCCTCTTTCTGTCACCTCCGGGAAAAGCTTCTTGAGTCTGGAAGCGGAGGGTGCTTGAATGAGCGGTGCCAGGGAAAAGCTCGTTACCATTGCCCTTCTCGGCACGCAAGCGCAGCCCCCGGTCGAGGTCAGGGAGGGTGGCGAGCTGGGACGGCGTCTCGAGCAGGTTCTCTCCCGGGAGGACCGCTCGCCGGAATCGCGAGTCCTCGATGCTGCTGCTCTCGTCTTCGTCCACGATCGCGCCGGGCTCGTCTTGCCGTCTTCTCCCCTGGACGCTGTCAACACTGGAGAAGAAGATGCCGGTCCTGTTCTGAGCGAGCAGTCCGCGGCGCATCTCGCCCGGGTGATGGAGGACTTTCCGGTTCTTTTCGGGAGCTGGCTCGCTGCTGTTGCGGACTCCGGTTATAGAATCCCTCATGAGAATCTTCCTGATCTTCTCGATTTTCTGGCAAAGAATTACAAGCGAAAAAACAGTCTTCCTTTCGATCAGGTGGAAAAAGTAATAGGCAAACGCGGTCTCTGGCTCGTCGGCCTCAATCCGGAGTGGAGCAGTCTGCGCTCCAGTTTGGGCGGTATCGTATCTATTGATGATGATGAGATCTTCCAGGTCGGTGCTTTTGCCGAGCGGCTCGCCTATCTCGAGACATTGCGGGATGCTGATCCGGATCGAGCCCGGGCGATGCTCGAGTCCACCTGGAGCGAGGAGGCGACCAGTGAAAAGGCGGGATTTCTCAAGAAACTCGCGCATAACCTGGGGCCCGGAGACGAAGCCTTCCTGGAGCTGGCCCTTGCCGACAAGCGCAAAGAGGTGCGACAGGTGGCTTCCTCGCTTCTCAGCCTTCTGCCCGATTCGGCATTCAGCAAGCGCATGAATGGGAGGCTCGGGGAATTCGTCGAATTCAAGAAAGGCATATTCGGCAAAAAGATCGAGGTCAAGCTTCCGGACGGTCTTTCGTCCGACTTGAAAAAGGATGGCTTGACCGCCAGACAGGATGCCGGTCTTGGAGAAAAGGCAGGGATCGTTTCGCAGGTCCTTTCTTTTGTCGATCCTCAATGGATCGTGGAGACAAGCGGTTTCGATCCCGATACTCTCGTCAAGCTGTCTCAGGATAATGAATGGCGTCAGGCGCTTCTTCTCGGTTTTGTCGAGGCCTCGGTCAGGCACAGGCATCAGGAATTTCTAGAGGCGCTTCTCATCTCGGAGACGATGCTTCCTCAGGAGCCGGAGATGTTCGAGACCCTGGAGCCGGGCGGCAGGGAGAGAGTGGTGACAGCCTGGCTCAAAAAACGCAATGGTCTCATAGTCACCGCCCCCGGAAATTATTCGGAATACCGTCGGGCTGACTTTATCGAGAACATGGAACACAAGTGGTCCCGAGAATTCTCTCGATTGATCGTCGATTGTGCTGAAAAGCATCTCAAACAGGATATCAATATGCGTTATATGGTCGGGCCTGTGTTCAAAGCCGCTGCTGCTTTCGGCGACCCGTCGATTTTCGATAGCATCGGCAAGCTCGTGGATGCTCAGGCGGAGTCGACTTCATTCGACGATCGGCACCTCGCACCGGCTGCCGAAATCATAGCAATCAGAAAACAAATCACCATCAAGGAGAAATAGAGCGATGACCGAGACTGCGACCGCCACCGGAAATCCCGGGATTCTTCGTCGGCATGCCGAGGATCAGTTCGCCGAGGAGCTGGCCGAGCTCTCCCGGGTCGACAAAAAACAACGTCCGCCCAACTGGAAGCTCTCACCATCGGCAGTGTCTCTCTATATTCTGGGGGGTGAGCTGGACAACGGTTTCAAGATAAGTCCCAAGTACATAGGTAGAGAGCGGGTGGTGGAGATTGCCGTGGCTACCCTGGCTACGGATCGGGCCCTGCTT
>JAGQHH010000655.1 GCA_020431945.1 Cyanobacteria bacterium HKST-UBA02
CAATATCCCCTGGCAGAAATTTTAATCTTTTTTGTCCGGGGACTGTCTGGATTGCGCCGATTCCAGGTCTAATTCTGGTTTTTTCTCTCAAGATCCACAAGACTCGGAAGTACCGAAGTCTTGAATGCCGGTGAATCTTCATTTGTCTCGATGTCTAAGAAATGATACTCCTCGTGCGTTGCACCTATACAGCGAGCGATTACAACTTCACCGATTTCGTACCTCTTTCTTCCGGTAATCTTGCCTTTCACATTGCTTCCGATTGGTCTGATCTTGGCTTTATGACGGTCCACCGCTTCCACGATGCAGCGCAGAAAATCGCCGGGAGCAAAGCCGTCATAGTCTCTCAGGACCCAATGATTGTCCCCTTTGGCGATGACCAGAGCTTTTACAACATCCAGCTGCCTTAGATTGTGTCTCGATTTGAGATATCCCCGCTCTTTGAAAACGGGGATGTAGATCATGTACGAAGAGCCGAGTCTTTCCTCGACAACTCCGGTCACGATCTTGCCGTGTCGGGGACCATACGAATCGCTGTTGCTGGGTGTAATATGATCTCAATGATCCTCCCGCCTCCGGTTTTCGTCAATTCGGATGTTTGATTTCGACAGTTTATGAAGTGATTGCTCGGTCGTTACGTCCAAGCGCGTCTCAGTATTATTGGGGCGTAATCCCCAATTCGGGATCTAAGGTGTATAAAGTCTTTGTTCTTGTCGGTCTTTTCTTATTGATGTCCAGCTCTGTCTGCGCAGAGACAGTCGAGCGACAGGATCCGGATTTCGAGATGATCTTGTCGAAGATCCGGCTCAGGAGATTAGCCAAAGGATTACCGGATGCTGTGCCCCAGTATCGAAGTGATCAAGGCTACTTCAATCTGGCGGAAAACTACGCCAGAGAAGATATGCTGGAGCAGGCAGAGTACTGCTTGAAGCGAGCTTCGGTTATGTATTCTTTCGCGGACTCCTCAATACGAGTTGCTCGAATTCGGCTGGCCTCATTTCCTCGATTTCCTGCGCCTCAGGAGGATAGAGATCGCTTTCGAGTAGCGAACTACCTCTTCCAAGCCGGCGAACTCAAGCGAGCTGAAACTGTCGCCACTAGCTTGACTAAATCGAGTCCGAAATACGAACGGCCATACTTGATTCTTGCAGCCCTGGCAATGCGAGCAGGAGACAAAATGAAGGCTCGTCGGCTGTTCGAGCAAGTGCTCAAGCTAAATCCGTACAATAGCGAGGCGCTGCTCGGTAGGGCCGACATATGCCTGGAAGTGGGAGATAGAAGGATTGCCAGGAAGACCTATGAGCGTGCTCGGGAGTTGGACTATTCAGACTCCTATACCCGGGACAAACTTCGTGAAAATTTCCCGAACCGGTCCTCCCTGTCGACTACGAATCTTGGCGCAGTGCTGCAGGTTCCCCTCTTCATAGGTGGCATGGCCATTCAATCGGTAGCTCCTCAGTTTGGATACGGATTCCTCGATCGAACAGGGAAAATGGTATTTCATGGTGGGTCCCATAGCTATTATGGCGACGAATTTTCCGAAGGATTACTTGCTTGCGACCGGGCGTATCTAAACAAGACCGGCAATTGTGAGTTCTGTATTCCATATCAATGCGGAAGTAGTTTCAGTGAGGGTATGGCCAAGGTCGAAAACCGCCACAAATTTGGCTTCATCGACAGATCAGGCGTGTGCAAGATTGATTTGAAGTTCGATGGTGCCAAATCTTTCCATGAGGGGTTCGCTCCGGTAAAGGTCGGATCATCCTGGGGCTATGTAGACTCGACGGGTAACGTCCGTATAGAGCCGGATTTTCAGGACTGCCTTCCCTTCTCGAATAAACGTGCGGCGGTGAAAATTAACGGTAAGATCGGCTTCATCGATCGAGATGGCAATGTAGTGGTGGAGCCCAAGTATGATTTCGCATGGTCGTTTTCCGAAGATCGGGCAATTGTTCTCTTGCAGAATGATAAAAGTGGAGCTGTCTATCAGTACTGCATAGATCCGGCTGGTAAAGTTGTTTTCGATCTGTCGGCTTTGCAAGAACGATATGGGATGGAGCCAGAAAATTCCGTAGACTGCGTGAGTAACGGTGAAACTTCGATTTCTAGTATTAGTGAAGGGTTTGCCGGCCTGACCGACAAGTCATTGAAGGAGATCATGTTCAGAGAAGGTCTTGTTGGCGTTCCTCTTGGTAGTCGATGGGGGTTTATCGACCGTACTGGAAAGGTGGTAATCGAGCCGCAGTTCGACTGGGTTACGCAGTTCTCGGAAGGTTTCTCAGGTGTGTACAAAAACTGGGAAGGAGGGTTTATCAATCATGACGGTATGATGGTAATTCCGGGCAAATACCGGAGAGTAGAGCCATTTTCTGAAGGACGCGCAGCTGTTCTTCCTAAAGGCAACCAATATCGATATGGCTTCATTGATTCACTGGGCAAACTTGTAATCAGACCAGGATATGAAGGGTATCCACGGCGATTTCGGGATGGGTTGGTAGGAGTCGGCATCTGCAATACCTGGCCCTGAGCACAGCAGTCACGCGTACTTCAGAAGCCCACGCGATTCTGCCCTGTGACCGTCCGGCGCAGGAACTGCTCGAGCTCTTTCTCCTGCTCCCGACCCCGGGTGATCCCGTAGGAGACCATGGCGACGCCGCCACCAAGAAGCACCACCGGTACGACAATCAGCTCCAGGCGAGGCTCCCCTTTGACGATAAAGACTATTCCGGCCACCATCAGAGCAGCCACCAGAACGAACCAGAGGGTGAACATGATCCTTATGATCATGCTCACTTCGAAACGATATTCCACCCTAGAGCCGTATTCGTCCTCCAGCACCACGCCGTGCAGATCCCGGGCAAAGCCGTTCCTGGCATTGCTTACTCTGGTCAAAACGAACTCATTGTTCTTCACCCGGCCGCAGACCCCGTGGGTGGTGCTCATCTGTGCTTGCCTCGGGGTCTTGAACACCGAGGCTTCGATGAGCTGCAGCACCTCCGCCGTTTGCTGCGGGGTCTGAAATGCCATTATGTCTGATACGGCTTCCATCTAGTGATCAGGAGATGGTGGTCTCGAGCATCTTTTCTTGAACGGAACTCCGGACTCGCTTCTCCGAGCCAGTCTCAAGTCCGATTCCGAGATCGAGTCCGCCGTCGAAGAACTTGGTCCACCAGAGCTGGAACATGAGCAGGGTCCAGAGCTCTTTGCGCCGGTCGATGCGCCCGCTCAGATGCTCTTCTCGCAGACGCTCCACGGTGGCGATCTGGAAGATTCCCTGACGATCCAGATAGTCGGCGGTGAGGAGGCGGTCTACAAGATGTTTGAAATCGGCCCGGAGCCATTTGGCCACAGGAATGCCGAAGCCTTTCTTGGGACGTTTGACGATGGATGCCGGAAGCAGATCAGCAGCCAGTTTTCTCAGGAGATATTTTGTATTGGTTCCCCGAATCTTCAATGATGTGGGAAGAGACTGGGCGAATTCCACCAGGGGATAGGACAGAAATGGCAGGCGGGCCTCGAGCGATGCCGCCATGGTGGCACGATCTGATTTGACCAGGAGATCGTCCGGAAGATAAGTAAGCTGATCGAGACGCATGATCTGATCGGCTACATCGTCTTTTTTGAGCTTGCGATAGAGCCGGTCGGTGTCGACATGAGAGATCAGATCGAACTCATCATGCATGGAGGACGAGGCTTCCATGACTTCGGGCTCGAGGAGCTCGCTGTGCATGTCCATGGGCAGACCGCCCATCCAGCGGAGCTGTCTTGCCACCGGCTCGTGGGAGCAACTGGCGATGAAACGCTTGAGCTTGTAATCGAAGCTGAGATTATTGTGCGAAACAGGAAGGGCTCTGATCAGGGGCTCGAAGACTCCCTGACGCAGGGGTGCGGGCACAGCATTCCAGTAAGCCGCCATGCGGTGGGCCAGATAAGTAGGATAGCCCCCGAAAAGCTCATCCCCGCCTTCCCCGGCGAGGGCGACAGTGACCGATTCCCGGGTCATCTTGGAGAGAAGGAAAGTCGGCACGATGGAGGCATCGGCGATGGCCTCGTCGATCACTTCCCAGAGCTCCGAAAGAGTAGAGAAAGCGATATCGGGCTGGAATTGCATGACTCTGTGGCTGGTGCCCAGGTGCTCGGCTACTACGCGAGCATGATCCGATTCGTCGAATGACTTGTCGGCGAATCCGATGGAAAAGGTCTTCAGATCGTTTTTGACATGTCTGGTAGCCAGGGCGGCAATCGTCGATGAATCGATGCCGCCGGAGAGAAACACTCCCAGGGGCACATCGGATATGAGACGCAGCTCGATGGAGCGGTCGAGAAGCTCGCGCATGCGTTCTTTGGCTTCTTCCTCGCTGTTATAGTTCTCGACTTTCTGGCTGGGGCTCCAGTATGAATCGATGTTCACCTGGCCGTTCTCGATCACCATATAGTGAGCGGGCAGAAGCTTGTATATATTCTCGAAAAGAGTATTGGGGGCGGGCACATACTCGAGTGCCAGGTACTGGCGCAGGGCTTCCATATTGGGGGAGCGCCGGGCTGCCGGGTGCTCGAATATGGTCTTGAGCTCCGAGCCGAAGATGAGCACATTATCAAAAATCGCCCAGTGCAGGGGCTTCTCCCCCATACGGTCCCGGGCTATGAAAAGACGGTTTTTGTTTTTGTCCCAGATGGCGAAGGCGAACATACCCTCGAGAAACTGGAGACAGTCGATACCGTGCTCCTCGTAGAGATGGACGATGGTCTCGGTATCGCTCTTTGTCCTGAACTGGTGACCCTTTTGAAGGAGGTCCCGGCGAAGCTCCTCGAAATTGTAGATTTCGCCGTTGAAAACGATACAGATCGAATTGTCTTCGTTATATATAGGCTGCTGACCGGTCTTGAGGTCGATGATGGAGAGCCGGGTCATGCCCAGGGCCACGGGGCCGATGAGCACCGAGCCGTCCTCGTCGGGTCCCCGGTGGGTGATGCTCCGGCACATGGACGCCAGATATTTGCCGGAAGCCTGCTCTACAGGGCTCCCGTCCAGGTTATGAAAGCCGACGATGCCGCACACCCAGTGCTTTACCTCTTATATCCGTTGAATAAGGTACTACAGGTGGATGAACAAATCTCAAGGAGTTGATGAAAAGATCTCAAGGTGCAAAAAACATCCGGTCAATGCGGTCATAATTGCCCCATGACCCAGATTAACAATAGCGTTAGCCCGATAGTCCCCATGGGCGTCAACTGGACCAGGGAGAATCAGCTCTACCGCGATATCTCCAGCCGCGAGCTCAGGAAATCCCTGGTTAAGCCCGAGCTGTCCATAGTGATACCGGTTTTCAACGAAGAAGACAATGTCGAGCTTCTTTACGAAAAGCTCCTCCTGGCTCTCACAGCTTGCGGTCGCACCTGGGAAGTAATTTTTATCGATGACGGCTCCTCCGACCAGAGTTTTGCCGAGCTCGGCAAACTGGTGGCCCAGGACCATCGTCTCAGAGTCGTGAAATTCGTCCGCAATTACGGACAGACCGCAGCTCTTGCTGCCGGAATCGACTATGCCCGCGGTCGGGTGATCATCCCCATGGACGCCGATCTTCAGAACGACCCCGGCGATATCCAGATGCTTCTGGATAAGATGGACGAAGGTTACGATG
>JAGQHH010000656.1 GCA_020431945.1 Cyanobacteria bacterium HKST-UBA02
CGAGATACCACTGGTAGTAGAGCGCCTTTTCCGGATCGAATTCGACGATGTCCCCGCTCACCGCCCAGATTCTCGATGTCGTTCCGAATATGGGAAGCCGGCGCTCCCGGAAATAGAGCTCGAAAGACTGAGCATTGAGCTCCGGCTCGTTGATCAGTACATTGAGATAAACAGGCTTGTCTTTGTCGACCTTTTCAATCGCTCCGGTCACCCAGGCATATCCCCAGTCGGTGCTTGCCGGGACCGGATTGTCCTTACTGCCGTTCTTGCAGGTCGGAGCCATGGTCTTAACCCCCATAAGGCCGGATAGATCGGAAAGAACGGGGACATTCAGCGGAGAGGGGGAGAAATTGTAAGAGAGGAACTGCAGCCCTGCCACCAGAAGCAGAACCACCGCCATGAGCATGCGCCGGCTCATCAACAAATCGAAACCGACCCCCAGACAGAAAGCAGCAAAAATGAGAGCAGGCATGATATAGCGCTCGAGAGAACAGAGATAGGTCGACATCAGGAGAATCCCGGTAACAGCCATAGCCGTCACCGGCAGAAGCTTCACCTGCATCAGCCGCCCCCGGGGAGTGGCAAGCATATAGACGAGCGAAATTACAAACAGGCTTACCAGAAACGGAGTCATGGACGGAACGAAACAACCTATATAGAAAAACAGGTTGTGGGCGAAACCGAAAGTCGTCCCGGCTTCTCTGAAGCAGGTGGTCATATAATCGGTGATCGACTTGGAGTAGGAAGCATTGGTGATCACCCAGGGAAGACCCACCACCACTGTCGATACCACAAGAGCACCGAGCTGGAGAAGAAGACCGGCTCGCTTTTCCTTCGAGCCGCCGAACAGCGCTCCGAGCACCAGGAACATGCCGGTACCCATGAGAAATGCCGCCACGATCTGTTTGGTCATGCAACATGCGCCGATCACCAGTCCGGCAGCCACAGCCGCTACAAATCCCGGACGAGCGCGCCAGACAAGCATGGCCAGCATGCCTGCAGCGACGGCGGCGGTGGCCGGAAAATCCAGCATGAACTGGTGATTCACCGAGGACACCCCGGGGAAGAGATTAACGAAAACCGCCGCCAGAACCGCGGCCCGTAGCGTCAATCCCATGAGCCTGCCGGTGATGACCATGGAAGTAGCAAGAATGAAGGTGAAAGCCGAATGGACAAAGACATCGACAAAAGGACTGCTGACCACAGTGGCTTTCAAAAAACCCGTTACCAGGGGCACCACCGGTGGGTAGAACTGGCTGACTGTCAACATCGAATGCCACCAGCTCCCCTTGAGGACGCTGGCATGCTCGAACAGATCGCGGAAATAAAGCCCGTGCAATACGTGCCCGGCCTCGTCCATCATCGGCACATGATGGTCAAGGCTGAACCACACAAAGGTAAGAGTGAAAAAACACAGCCCGGTGGCACCGGCGATGAGATAGTCCCGTGGTGTCAGAGAGGACTTGATCTCGCAGGCATCCTCTCCCGCGATGGAAGAATCTTTGTTGACTAGATCGAGCATTCGGAAAACCATCGGACAGTCCGGCCAAGCGCGAATTGTGCCACTGAGCCGGGAGTGGCGCAAGATCATCTAGTTAAGTCGAAGGATTATGAAGCAAAAATGAGTTTTTAATAACTAAAAAGGTTTTCTACCCGAAACCGGCTCCGGTTCTCCGAAGAAGCATTGTTAGCAAGGAATAACCCCGATTGGAGCTAAACCGGAATAGAATTCAGGAGCTGGATTTTGATTCCGGCAGGTATTCCGTTATCGGGTCCGGGTATCTTCATTTGATGACAAATATTGGTGATAGACAGATCTCTGTCGTTCTGCCGGTCTGCAATCAGGCCGACCACATAGAGAGAGTAGTCAGACTCCATCACGGGGTCCTGTCGCAGGGACTGGAAGGTAGCTCCTTCGAAATAATCCTGGTGGAGAATGGCTCCACCGATGAGAGTTTCGAAATTTGCGCCCGCATTGCTACAGAGCTCGATAACGTGTTCGCTCTGAGATCCCCCAGGACAGGCTGGGGCGCAGCCATTCAGCTCGGGCTCGAAAAGTCTTCCGGGGACATTCTCTGCTATGCCAGCTCAGCCCGGGTAGAAAGCACGGTGCTCCTCGATTTCATACGAAAAGGCCTGGAGCACCCGGACTCCGTCATTCAGGCTATCCGCCGCGGTCACGACAACAAGCTCCGCAGCCTTGCATCCCGAGTCTACAACCTCGAATGCCGGATCCTTTTCGATATTCGCACCAAAGACATCAACGGCAATCCCAAAGTTTTCCCTCGCAAATTCGAACGACTCCTGGAGCTTCGCGAAGACGGCTTCATAGTGGACCTGGAATTCAATGTCGTATGCCGGGAAGCCGGTTATCCGGTGATCGAGATGCCGGTGCCCCATACGAACCGGCACGGGGGACGCTCCATGACCAGCTTCAGCCTGGGCTCGAGCCTCTATGTAGAAGCCCTTCGGATCTGGACCGAGAGGCTCGGCAAGACACAAACTCGACTGTCCCAGAGGAGGGATTCGATTTGACCATCAGAAATCCTGCTTTGAACAGCCAGCAGCCCTGTTACAAATCCGCAGCTTTTTACGATCTTCTCAACAAACGAAAAGATTACGACGCCGAAGTCAAAATCCTGGAGAAAGTGATGCTAAAGCACAAGCAGACTCCGGGCAATCGCTTGCTGGATCTGGCTTGCGGCACGGGAGAGCACATCAAGTTTCTGGCCAATACAATGACCTGCGAAGGTCTCGATCTCGATCCGTCCTTTGTCGAAATCGCCAGAGAAAAGCTGCCCGGGCTAGTTTTTCACGAAGGAGACATGACCTCTTTCAAGCTGCCCGGAAAGTATGACGTGATCACGGTGCTCTTCAGCTCTATAGGTTATGTGAAAACCAGGGACGTCCTGCTTGCCACTATCAAAAACATCGTTGCGCACCTGGAGACCGGCGGTCTGCTCATCATCGAGCCCTGGTACACACCCAAGACCTTTCTGCTCGGACACTCCACCGTAGTCAACGAAGAGACCGATTCGGTCAAGATCGTGCGTATGAATCTCTGGCTCGAGAAAGATGGAGTTTCCCAGGGACACTCCCAGATGCTGGTCATGCACAGTGCCGGCATCGAGCATATCGTCGAGCTCCATGAGCTGGCTCTCTTCACCGACGAAGAGTATAAACAAGCCATGGAAGCTGCCGGTCTCGAAGTAGTCGAGCACGATCAATACGGGCTTATCGGCCGGGGACTTTTCGTCGCCCGCAAGCCATAAGATAGAACCGGTCAGGAGACCGGCATATAGAACTTCTTGCTTGCTCCGGTCTGCTGGATGGAGACGACATTCTCGTATTCCGAGATAACAGACTCGACATCGCCCTCAGCCACCATTTTGCCGTCGCTGATAAGAATTGCCGAGCGGCAGTAGTTACGCACGGCCTGCATGTCGTGAGTAACGAATATGACAGTGTTCGAAGTTTTTCTCAGCTCGTGGATATGGGCTGTGCACTTGTCGATGAAGCGCTTGTCCCCCACTGCCAGGGCCTCGTCGATAAGCAGGATGTCCGGGTCGACATTGGTCGCACAGGCGAAAGCCAGGCGCACCACCATACCGCTGCTATAAGTCTTGATCGGCTGATCGAAGAATTCGCCGATTTCGGCGAAGTCGGCGATGGCATCCATGCGCTCATACATCTCATCTTCCGAGATTCCCAGGATCATGCCGAAAAGCAGGACGTTCTCACGACCGGTATATTCGGGCTGAAAGCCTGCTCCCAGCTCGAGGATGGCTGTCACCCGCCCGCGGCGTACGATCTTGCCGGTGGTGGGCTTGAGGACGCCGGCAATCATCTGCAGGAGAGTCGATTTGCCCGACCCGTTGGGGC
>JAGQHH010000657.1 GCA_020431945.1 Cyanobacteria bacterium HKST-UBA02
TGCTGTACTGGTACCTGTTGTAGTGGTAGTTACGGTCATCGTAGTAGCACACTTGCTTGACTGAATCGACTCGCTCTCCTTAACTGTTTTAGTTGCTTTAGTTGGAGCAGTGCTCGTTGCTCTTTTACATGGCTTGGCCTTCTGGCAAGCGGGAGTGCTTGTGGTAACTGTGGTTGTCGTTGACCAGGTGATGTTGCCGGATTTCGAGGAATTTTCGTCCTCTTTCGGCTTCATAGGATCTTTGCTTGAAGCACCCTGGTTCTCGGCCGGACACAAAGCAACATTTGGAGTCGTCCCTCCTCCGTCCGCATGTGCCCTGAACGCACCAAATCTCTTCTCGTTCAAGGCATCCTGGGCCGCCTTGAGAGTATTTTGTGCATCCAGCAGGTCATTTTCGGCCTGAATTGCGCCTGCCTCACTGGAAACTATATCGTTTCTGACGTCTACCCCAAGGGTGGGAAAGACATCCCTAAAGGCAGTGAAAACCATCTCGCTGATATTCTTCAACTCGCCAGACAGAGTCTTCAACGAGCTTGTAGCAGCAAATGCATAGGTTTCCACAGTGCCGTCCGTGCTTAGCTTAAGCTCGTGGGTGCGTTTGGAAAACAAAGTGGAAGATATAGGGATTGCAACAATGTTGCCCAACTGTGCAATTGGCACCGTCTCTCGTGCTAGCTGCTCGCTACCAGCCCCGTAATCAGCGCTAGTCGTAATGGTTCCTCTTGCAGGCATCCTCACCACAGCACCTTCAACGGACTTCTTGCCAAGCATGACTTTGCCGGAATTGGGGATTGATTGAATCTCTTGGTGCTCTTCCAGATGTACATAGATATCAGGAAAAAGCTTCTTGGAATTCAGGCGAGCTAGATCGGCAAAGTTCTTCTTCTCGCATGCGTGTGCCAGAACAAGAGTCTTAATTTGATCCTTTACGGAGTCGCAGGTGAGATTATAAGGACCCGCATCCTTCGGATCGATTACGGTAGTGAATCGCACATTGCCGATCTTGCTGATCAGTTTGGTATTCGGCTCGGTCGAACCATAGGCGGCAAAGGTCATAGTCGCCTTTGCGACATCAAGCGCTCCTTTAGCAAGCAGATCGAGAGTTCTGGCACTACGATCATCGAAACAAGCCTGAATGCCAGCAAGCCTGTGATCCCCGGATATCGAAATAGACAGAGGAGTGGTGGGCATAAAAACTTTGTCGTCCGGTACAGCCGACACCTGGTTCGCGACTTCCGCCTTCTGGTGAGTGTCCGTCCAGCCCGATGTTACCCCGCCAGTCGCTACACCGGGACTGGTAAGCCTGGTTGTGTCGATACAGAAGCCGAGCGAATGATCAGCTACCGCTACCGCTTCAATGTTGATTGCTGGAACGAGCTTATTGGCTGTATCCTGCTCGTTTCCAATCCTTGTCAAATACTCCATTTGAGAGCCGTTACCTTTGACGCTCACAATGTAGTTTACTGAGATCTTCAGAAGTGTCTTGGGCAGGTAATAGACGAGCCCCCGATTAAGGGCTATAGGATCAGTGGAGTCCACTGCTGTGCACACGACCTTGCTTCCGCAACCAGACAATAACGTGATGGCGATTAAAATAGCTGTTGTTCTTATATAGGCTCTCGTGATCAAATCACTCTTCCTTATTGGTTCAACTGCTTTTCCAGACGTAGCTTCTGCGCATCCTTTAGAGCAGTCTGACTATTTACTAGTGTTGTCCTGTGCTCAGCTTGCTTCTGCCTTATCTCAAAGCCAAGGGTCGGAAGGGCCCTCGAGAAATCGGCTAGATTCTTAGCAATGTTCGCAAACGTAAGAGCCAATTTTTCGGCAGCGCTCGAGCTGGTAATCTCATATGTAGATTGACCAGCCGTGTGTGTCACATTGAGCTTCTGTAGCCTGTTGGTGAGTAGAGAAGACTTCATCGGCACGTAGGAGAAGTCACCAGCCTGAAGTACAGGAGTGGTTTCAGAGGCAAAGGTGTACGGTGACCGGGTAAGCCGAGCGATCTGGCATGTAAGGTTAAATCTGACAGGTGCAGCGGTTCTCAACACCACACCGTCAACATAATCTTTGCCCCTTAGCTTCAAATTATTGGAGCTCACAGAGCCTGCGAGCTTTTTATGTGGAGTTGCGGAGACCGCCACCCAGAATGGAACGAATAGAGGGTTCCTTCGAGTCTTGCTCGCTTCATCCTTAATTTGTTGACACGGCCCATTCATTAGAATCAGATGACCGCTTCCAAGTTGTGCAAGATCCACAGGTTGACTCAGTTCGACCTGACCGATTTCCTCCCAGAGACCGCTTCTGGGAGATGTGCCTCCCATAGCCATTAGGATGGCTATCGTCTTGGCGACATTTTCAGCGGTCTCGACCACGTCCTCCACTATATCCGCCGTTCTATCCTCAGCGTTATAGGTTGCGGACTTGAGAGTTCCGTCGTCGTTGAAATCGAGTTTCGCCAGGTTTGTGTCTACAGCCAACCCGGCGAGTTTAGAAGCCGGAACAAAAAAACCAAGGTTTCTATCAGTGACCACCGACGTCTTTAGAACAAGCGAGTCCTGGACAGGAAGCACTAGTATTACACCATTCGGCTTTGAGATCGAGATCCCCATAAGGCTCAAAAAGCTACTATCTTGCGCGACGTCAAAGAGACGGACTTTGTATGAAACCTCAAGGGCATTCTTGCCCAGATTGTAGGTGAGTCCTCTCTTGTGGGGAAGGAGTGCGACCTTGCCCGCCTGCAACGGATAGCTCCTGATGCCGGACGCTACCGCTGGGTGCATGGTCAGAAGGAGGCAGAAGCAACTAATAAGAACTCGCAACGCTTATTCCTTTCCACTATGTAAAACTTCGCTTCGCACCTTCTACCACTTCAAACGGCCGTCTGGAGCAACCGCCATTTGTTTAGTTGGCACTGCATCTGAAGGCAGTACCACCTTAGGTGCCATCATAACGGTCAAAATTGAATCATCGTACAATTCGCCAAAACATAGCACCCCTACATGGGGGTACTTGCAACCATAAACTCGAACAATCTACCTCTAACACTAGTTTACGATGTCAGTTGGCTAATTTGGGTGTGTGGCGAGGGGAGCAGAAGTGGAGTATGGTTCATTCTCTCGCGGAGCAAGCTTAAGGACTGGTATCAGACCCAGGGAGTTGCCATGATTATAATAGAGTTACCGAAAGACCGGGCGAAGGTAGGGAGGTTAACGGTTGTAGATTGGAAGGCAGAGATTATAGCCGGTCCCTTTCCAGCGCTCGGCAAAGCAGACAATAAGGCTGCAATTACTAATGGCAATCCCAAAAGGAATCCAATCAAACCGTTTGGTGACACACCCACAGGACTATACGAGTTGTCAATTACAGATCCTTTGACTCCACAAGAGAGTTATGGTCCAAACTCTACATTAAGAATGACTCCTGTCTCTGGCCAAGCTTTAAAGGCGAAACTAAACGGAAGAAGAGGCCTCCTGATCCATGGAGGGCTACCAGGAGCGGGACGACGTCTGCGTTCTACTCACGGCTGCGTTCGTCTGTTTAACGAAGACATGAAACTTCTACTTGATGCTGTAACAGGCAACCCGGAGCTACTGCGATGTTCGATCTCCGAGGGATCCAAGCCAGGAACTTCTGGCATACTTCTGGAGTCGCTGCATTATGAGCATGATAGCGCAGACTTGAACCCAAACATCTATCCTGAAATTGACGCTCCGGCTGACGTAATGGCCGCGAGTGGACCGGCTATTGCGGCTCCAATCATACATGCAGAGTTCTGCATTGACACTGATCTCAAGAATGTGGCATCGCCTCTTTCAGCTCAAATGATAGACGACTTCTTCGCAGCCCAACCAAAAGGAAAGAGGAGTCTTTACGGAATTGGGAGTGCCGTAATTAGTGCTAGCATCGCCAACATCGTAAACGCATCTTATATTGTTGCGCACGCAATACTCGAGACAGGTTGGGGAACCTCGACAATCTATAGAGAAAAGAACAATCTATTCGGATGGACCGCATATGACTCAAACCCGGGAGGCGCTGCTACGAAGTTTCAATCTAGAGAAGACTGCATCTCAAAAGTCGTCCCAATTATCAATAGCAACTATCTTACTCCCGGCGGCAAGTATTTCAGCAAGCGTCCTTGCGTTGGCAATAAGAAGTACGGAATGAATGTTAATTATGCTAGCGATCCTGATTGGGGCGCAAAGATTGCCTCTATCGCTCGCAGACTAGAACGAAGCATATAGCCTTCTCGATCGATGCAATGCCACCATTCCAAGTTACGGTAGCAATTGAAAGATCCAGAGGCAGCAAGTTCTAAAAGTAAGACAGAGCTTCCTCGGCAGGCATAGCGACATGCCCGCTGAGCTTTCTCACGAAATCGACGAAGACGGCATTGCTCCAGCCGAAACCGGCGACCGATCCGTACAGCCCTCCCTCGGGCACCATTTCTGGTGTCACCACATTGTACTTCTCCCACATGGCACCGGTGCGATCGAAGATGGTGGCGCAATTGGTGATCCACTTCGCCCTGACGCGATTGGCGTCCTCGCTGTACCCATAGCGGTCGAGCCCTTCGACCACAAGCCATTGCAAGGGCGCCCAGCCATTGGGGAAAGCCCACTGCCTGCCGGCTTGCTGATCGAGAGTGGTGACCAGTCCGCCGTCGTGCTCGAATCGCGGCAACCAGGTCTCGACCATGCGCTCTGCTTGCTCCGCTGTAGCAAGACCCGCCCAGAGCGGGAAGAACCCGGCCAGGCTCGGATTGGTGTCGTTGCAGTGCTTTTCGAGATCGTAGTCGAAGAAGAAACCGCAGCCTTCCCGCCACATCTTCTCGCGCATCGTCCCGGCACGCTCCTCAGCTCGCTCTCTCCATGACTCGGAGCGCTCGGTGTCGCCGAGGAGATCGAATACTTCAGCGAGATCGATTTCCCTGGCGTATAGGATCGAATTGAGGTCCACCGGCAGATGATGCATCCAGCGATCTTCGCAACGGGTGGAATGATCCCAGCCGCTCTCGCAGGAGGCGAGCATGTCGAGAAAGTTGATATCGAAATATCGAGACAGCCCGAACTCCATCAGGCGATGGTGCGGCTGCTCCCTGCCAAGCCAGACATTCTCCTGCTCGGCTTCGGCAAGGAGAATCATCTCCTTCAAGAAGTCCAGAGCCTGGTCCTCGTCCGACTTTTTGAGAACATCGAAAGCCAGTTTGATCATCCTTGTGAAAAATGGCGGCTGGCTGCGCGACAGGAAATAATAGCGACTGCCGTTGGGTATCAGCCCGAAGCGCCTGAAAAGATGCGCGAGGTTGTGAGTCATGCCGACTATCATGTCCTCGTACTCCGTATCGAGCAGACCGAGCGACATGAAATAGCTGTCCCAGTAGTACATTTCCTGGAACATCTCACCGTGACCGGGAACCAGGTACGGATGAGGCAGTCCGATCAGGGTCTGCCTGTCCTCGGGGTTGTGCCTGATGATCTTGCTCCAGTATGCGTCGATGTAGGCAAGCGGAGCGTCGATCATGGACACGCTGGGCAGAGGCAACTGATTGTGCATAGATTTCGAAGTCTCAGAGGGGATCAGGATCCTAAATCAGCTACAGGAAGAAAGGAATACGTATTAACCGCCGCATTTTACTGCTCCGCTCAACTGCTATAGAATAGACGATTCAGCCCTTATAGGAGTGATATTGCGGTGTCCGACAAGGAAAAAACGAGCGGCTTTCGCTGGGTTGTGCTCGGCCTCGTTTTTTTCATCACCCTGGTCAATTATCTGGACCGCTCAGCTATCTCCTACGCTATCACCGACCTCAAGGCTGAGTTCGGACTCAACGACCAGGACTTCGGCTTTGTCGCCTCTGCATTTGGTATCGGCTACATGATCATGACGGCCGCCGGAGGCATCATCGTAGACAAGTGGGGCTCGCACCGGATCTGGGCAGCAGCAGCCTTCCTCTGGTCGGCATGCACCGCCATGATGGGTCTGGCTAGCGGCTTCTGGATATTGTTCCTGCTCAGAACGCTCCTGGGAATTGCCGAGGGTCCGCACTTTCCTGCAATGACCAGGGTGGTCGCCGACTGGTTGCCGGTCTCAGAACGTGGTCGCTCCACAGCGCTCGGACTGGCTGCGGTGCCCCTGGCTTCCGTCATCGGCGCTCCCTTGATAACGACTCTCATTCTCCACCTGGGCTGGAAGGCGATGTTTGTGGTGCTCGGCACCCTCGGCATCGGCTGGGTAGCGATCTGGCTGGTTATTTTTCGCGACTATCCGGAAGCCAGCTCCTTCGTAAACGAAGCTGAGCTCAAGCATATTCGCGAAGGCAGAGAAGTGGACCGCAACCGCTCCATTCACGAGATCAGGAGCCAGGAGAGACAGAACGGCAACACCACCTGGAAATTCCTGCTCACCAATCCATCGCTTCTTGCCAACAACCTGGCGTTCTTCTCTTTCGGCTATGTCTTGTTTTTCGCTCTCACCTGGCTCCCGGGCTATCTCGAGGAGACCTATCATCTCCAACTCAAGCAGGTCGGCATCTTTCTCATCGCCCCCTGGCTCACCGCCGGTATCTTGCTCGCTCTCGCGGGCTTCCTCTCCGACTGGCTCTGGCACAAGACAGGCAGCGCCCGAAAAGCTCGCTCACACCTGATCTGGGTCTGCCAGCTCCTTTCAGCCATCAGCTTCGTGCCTGTGATGATGACCAGTGACCTTACCGTCGCAATCACCTCCATTTCTTTAGGCGTGGGTTTCGGGCTCATGCCGAACGCCGCATTCTTTGCTCTCAACTGCGACCTCGCCAAGGACCGGGCTGCCACCAGCCAGGGTATCATGAACTGCTGCTTCGCCATTGCGGGCATACTGGCACCGGCGGTGACCGGTATCCTGGTGCATCACACCGGAGCTTTCACCGCACCATTCGGATTGCTGGTGGTGCTGAGCCTGATGTCGGTCCTCGGCATCGTCATCTTCCAAAAACCCGACGAGCACCTCAAGTCCGAATCAGCCGGCGGATAGCCTCGCTACCGGCATTCTCGCGCTCTTACTTGGTTTGATAGACGTATTTCGAGCCGTTGAAAGAATAGGTCAGATACTTGCCGGTGACGATACCGGAGCTGGGCGAGTCCTCCGGAGGCGCTTTGATCAGGGGCACCTTCAGCGTCTTCTTGTCCCTGGACAGCTCGAAGCATGCCCGGTCATCGTACTCACCGAAGGCGAAGGTGATGGCATTGAGAATTCGTTTCTTGGTCTGAAAAAGCGGATACTTAGTCAATTTGCCGTTGGCGATGACATAAGCGCTTATTGTTCTGCCATGACTCATTCCCGAGCCGATAAAAAGATCGCGGACCAGATACACGGTCTTGCCGTCGCTGGTTTTGACCGTGTCGAGGTCTTCCATGGTCGAGCCCGGGTCTCCCTCTTCGCCGGTGGGATTGAGCACCAGAGTCTTGATCTTGTTGTTGCCCGCATCGTATGCGATGAGCGAGTAGAAAAAATGCATCGTGCCACCAGTGAGAGTGTCCCAGGAATAGCACCGGATTTTCTTATCGTCTGAAGTGAGGACGGAAAGCCCATTCTTCGCCGCAGCTTTCAGCGGATCGCTCATGACCGCCGGCTGTACGGCGACGGTCTTGAGATATTTCAACATCTCGTCATTGAGGGACTGCAGCTTTTCATAATCGTCGCTGTTCTGTTGCGTCATCGTGATATCGCCGATCAAATTCGCCAGCTTGGCGTCTGCTTCCTTGCCGGTGACAGCAAGCGCTGAGGAGCTGAAAAAACTCGAGCAAGCGAAACAAAGAGAAAGCAGGCTCCCGGTCAAACGACTCATAGAAGTCATAGAAACACCCTCGCTACAGAACCGCTAGATAGTAACACCTCGGGCAATACGGCTTTGTTAAAAGTCAGTGCTCCGACTGCCGAAAGCGCTGCCTGCTCCTACTGCCGAAAGCGCTGCCTGCTCCATCGCGTCACGGACACTCTATTGACTTGACAATACTGAAGCGCTCCTAGTCGATCTCTTCGAGCAGGTCTATCAAGTGCTTGTCCTGACCATTACTGGGCTCGACGCTGAGACCATAGTCATTCCAGCCGGGACCGCCGGACCAGACCATGTGACCGACATTGTTGGCTTTAAGATAATTGAGAAAGTTGGTGACAGCCGGGTCCCAGGCCGGGTTGTTGGTGGGCACCCCCCATTCGCCCACGAATCCCTGGGCGTTGTTCTGGTGGAGCCAGTTGACGAAGTCCCGAATATGCTCGACACCGACATTCGCCCCGGCTGGGTTTTGATTGCTGTATCCGCCGGAACCGTCGTCCCAGTATGAATGAGCCGAGAACACGATGTTCTTGTCCGAGCGCGCGAGACTCTCGAATCCGGTGAAGTCCCTGGCCCATTCATCGCCTTCGACAATAATCGTGTGCTGATCGCCGGTGGCTCGAATCGCATCCACCACCTGGGTTGCAGTGTTCACCCAGGTCTTGCCGTCATCATGAGGCTCGTTCATCAGGTCCCAGCCGCCGATTGCCGCCGAGGCAGAGGGATCGGCGTCGACTGTGCGCACCATCTTGGACCAGAAATCCGCCAGAGCGGACACCGGCACTCCCGGCTGACCGACCACGGTCCCTGTATTGTCGGGACCGACTCCCTGACCGAAGGGTCCATGGTCCACCTTGTACCGGTCGAAGTTCTGCAGATCGAGGACGACTTTCATGCCCCTTGCGTCTGCCTCATGCAGGAAGTTGAGCAACCGATTCATCTCGTTAGGATCCAGCTGTCCGTTGAGTTGCGGCTGAAACTGCTCCCAGCTGATCGGCAGCCTCACACTGTTCATCCCCTTGCTCTTGTAGTAGTCCAGCTCCTGCGCCGTGGGCCAGAATTGACTGTCATTGGGGCCGTTCTTGCCCCACTCGGCGCCGGATAGATTCACACCTCGGATGGCGCCAGCATCAAGTGTCATGCCCGCCCCGGCATCCGGAAGCGGAGTCCAGGGAATGTTCGAAACATCCTCGACAGCTTGCTCCGGAGGCGATACTTGCGTGCGGTCTTGCCCATCCCCCGGTTGCGAGGTCTGCACTGTTCCGGTATCCGGTCCTCGCTCCGACGAGCTCGAATCTTGCCACTGACTGCTCGAATCTTGCCATTGAGTGCTCGTGTCTTGCCACTGACTGCTCGTGTCTCGCCCCTGACTGCTCGTGTCTCGCCCCTGGCTGCTCGTGTCTCGCCCCTGACTGC
>JAGQHH010000658.1 GCA_020431945.1 Cyanobacteria bacterium HKST-UBA02
CAGGCATAGACTCTTCGAGCATCTGCGCAGCAAGCCGCTCTCACCGGAGCAGCTGGTACGCCTGCTGGTCAATTATGGAGCTCATGCTTCTCTCTTGCGCCGTCTGCTCCTCAGGGCGGCTGCGGCCATGCCCGAGAAAGCCGTGGGCTTCGTCCTGGAGAATGTTCGCAACGAGTATGGGAACGGTGAGTGGAGCCGCAGTCACGGGCTTCAGGTAATCGATCTCATCGCAATTCTCAGAGAGCGCTTCGCGATTCCAGAGAGCCGCTGCTCTGGTATCGAAAATGGTGTCAGGCTCTATATGCGCTCCGTGGTCGCCTGTTATATTCCTGATTCTCCATCCGGCCTCTACCGCCCGGCTATCACTGCCGGGGCAATCACCGCCACGGAGATCATGGCACTCGAGGAGTTCGCTGCCATGCAGAAGGCTTTTGCCCGATTCGGGCTCGACGAACATGTCTGGTTCGACCATGTGGTGGTGGAAGCGGAGCACAGAGATGAGTCTCTGGCCCTGGTTCAGTATTTCCTACCGGAGCACCAGACCTCGGTGGAGCACGGGCTTGCCGGAGTGCTCGAGGCAAACGTCAATCTCTATGACGGTCTCCTGGCGTCCATCGAGAACGAGGGCTCTTGCTAGTGTCTGCTGCCAGCGACCTTTCAGGCCGCCATATCGCCATGCTGGTGAGGTGGTTTTCCGATGGCGGTGGGCTCGAGCGCTATTGTCACAAGCTCGTGGAGAGACTGCTGGCTCTCGGGCTCCGGATAACCGTAGTCTGCGAGGAGAACAAGTCTACTCTCGAGCACGAGAATCTCAAGGTCATCGCCTATGGTGCGAGTCCGGAGCGTCTCTCCAAGGGCGAGACCTATCGGTATGCATTCCGGAAGACCAGGGAAGTCCTGGAAGGACCGGACATCGGGAAGATCGATATGATTCACAGCCAGCACCTGGCCACTCCCAGGTTCGACGTGGTCACTTTCCACAATCACACGGTCATGCGTCTGACGAGAAAAGGCAAGCTCCCGGAGCGTCTGATCAATTCCATGAAAGTCTCGTTCACCGATCGCTATCAGACCAAGCATGGCTTCGATCGAATGCTCTGCCGGGATGCGAAGGTTCGTGTTTTCGTCTCCGGGACGATCAAAGAGGACTATTATCAGGAGTTCGGTCTCGATGAAGAGGACCCATTCGTCGTCGCCATGCCCGGGGTGGATTGCTCAGTCGATAAAAGCGCCGAGGGTCCGGTGGAGTTCGAGCGTATCGATCCTTTCTCATTTCTCTTCGTCGGCAAAGGCTTTCGCATGAAAGGGCTGGATGTGGTGTTTTCAGCCTGCCGTATCCTCAAGAAGCAGGGATTGCCTTTTCGTCTCGATGTGGCGGGTCTCGACGCCAAGCCCATCGATCGGATGCGTATGAAAGCCCTCTCTATCGAGGATCGGGTTCAATATCTTGGCTACAGGACCGATATGAAAGAGGTCTTTGCGCGCTCCTGCGCCATTCTCACCGTGTCCCGACTGGACTCCTTCGGGATGGCGCCTCTGGAGGCAATGCTTCAAGGAGTGGTTCCGATCGTTTCTCGCAATTGCGGAGTGTCTGAGATTATCCGGCATGAAGAGAACGGTCTTATCCTTGAAGACCATCTGGATGCAAAGAGTCTGGCGGTGCTCATGCGTCGTCTCATCCTGGAGCCCGATGTGCTCCATCAGCTTTCGGGCAACGCCAGGCAGGCGGCTCTCGAGATGACCTGGGAGAAAACCGCCGAGGCGACCCTGGACGCCTACCGCATGGCACTTCAGTAATCCACTTTAGAAATGATAGGATCGCCAAGACAGGAGGGCAAGGTGGCAGGTTCCGGCTCCGAGACTAAAGAATCCAACCGGCTCATCCACGAGACCAGTACTTATCTTCTTCAGCATGCATACAATCCGGTGGACTGGTATCCCTGGGGTGAAGAGGCGCTCGAGAAGGCAAAGGCGGAGAACAAGCCGATCCTGCTTTCGATCGGCTACGCTGCCTGTCACTGGTGCCACGTCATGGAGCACGAGTCTTTCGAGGACGAGAGCACTGCTTCTATGATGAACGAGCTCTTCGTCAATATCAAAGTCGATCGAGAAGAGCGCACGGATCTTGACGAGATCTATATGAAAGCCGTCCAGCTCATGACCGGGCACGGGGGCTGGCCCATGACGGTCTTTCTCACTCCCTCCCTGGAGCCATTTTTCGCCGGCACTTATTTCCCTCCTCAAGATCGGCACGGAATGCCATCTTTCAAGAGGGTTATTTCGGGGGTCGCCCGGGCATGGCAGGAAAAGCCGGAAGAGGTCCTGGGAAGCGCCTCCGAGATAACCGAGCATCTGCGGGCTTTCGAGGAGCTCGGTCTCGAGGCCGGTGATGGTAGCGGTGTCGAATACGATACTATCGAGCAAAGCCTCGCCCGCCTCGTGAAAATTTTCGATCCTACCTGGGGTGGATTCGGCGGCGCTCCCAAATTTCCGCATTCGTTCTGTATAGACCTCGCCCTGAGAAGCAGCCTTCCGGACAGACCTTATGCCGAGGGCACCAGAAGACAATTGCGCGAGATCGTCACCACTACCCTGGACAAGATGGCCGAGGGCGGCATCCAGGACCACCTGGGAGGCGGCTTCGCCCGCTATTCTGTAGACCGGCAGTGGCTGGTGCCTCATTTCGAGAAGATGCTCTATGACAATGCTCTTCTCTGCCAGATCTATCTGAGAGCCAGCCGCGTGGTCGACAGGCCCTACTGGCGGCTCGTGGCGGCGGACATCATCGACTTCGCCGAGCGCGAGCTGATTACCGGAGAGGGGGCTTTCTATTCGAGCCTGGACGCCGACAGCGAAGGGGAAGAGGGCAAGTTCTATGTCTTCAGCCGCCGGGAGATCATCGATCTTCTGGGGGAAGATGATGGTGCCTGGCTTGCGGACATCTATGGCGTGACCGAGATGGGCAATTTCGAGCACGGCAAGAGTGTTCTTCATCTGAAAGCGCCCCTGAGCGATGCTGAAAGAAGCAGGCTGGAACCGCTTGCCAGAAGGCTTTTCGATGAGCGTGCCGGCCGTATCCGCCCGGGACGCGATGAGAAAGTCCTGACCAGCTGGAACAGTCTCATGATCTCGGCTCTTGTGGAAGCCTATCTGGTCTTGAGAGAGGACCGCTATCTCGAGGCAGGCAAGCGGACAGCACATTTCATTCTCGATAATCTGATGGAGGACGGTCGGCTCCTGCGCACCTGGGGACGCGGCAAAGCCAGATTGAACGCCTATCTGGATGACTATGCATATCTCATCGAAGCCCTACTCGATCTCGCCTCCGTCGACGGCGACCCGCTCTGGTACGAAAAGTCCCGGTATTTGCTGGACTATATGCTCGAGCATTTCCCGGATCGTGAAAATGGCGGATTCTTTTATACCGCCGACGATCATGAAGAGCTGGTGGTCAGACCCCGCAGTCATTTCGACGGCTCGGTGCCTTCCGGAAGCTCGGTGGCCGCCAGGTGTCTGCTTCGGATGGCACGGCTGGAAGGCAAGGAAAGCTATCTCGAGATGACTGCCTCGATTCTCTCCCTCTATGCCCCGGTGGCGCGCCGGAGCCCCGATCAATTCGCCAATATGCTCTGCGTTCTCGACTCTTATCTAAAGCGTCCCCGGGAGATCGCTCTGGTTTATGACAGTCGAGAGAAGGGCTCCCAGAGGCATGAGGACTTCCTTTTCGCTCTACACAGCTCTTACCGGCCTGATGATGTGGTTCTTCTTTTCGATTGCGCTTCCCCGCAGCCGCATGCTTCGCCCCTGCTTGCAGGAAAGGTTGCATCCGGGGGGAAGCCGACTGTTTATATCTGCCGTGATTTCACCTGCGCCGAGCCGATTGATGATATCGACCGGCTCATCGAGGTAGTTTCTGAGAACGAGGTGTCAAATGACTGAGTCATCCAAAGACGAGTTGATTGCTGTCCTGAAGAAGAAACCGGCCGAGAGGCTCTTTACCTCTTGCATCCTGACCCTGGTGGGGCTCTCCATCGTCACTGCGGTGATGGGAATGGATGCCATATCGGCTGAAAAGTTCGACAAGCTTGCCAACTACTCGGCGGCGGCCATCGGCATGATCGCCATCGGTCTGGGAATCACCTGGTTCCAGGTGCGTCGCATCAATAAGAGGCTCGAGGCGGTGGCGGAGCTGCTTTCTTCAGAGAAAGAAACTGCGCAAGAAACTGGGAAAGACAAGAGCTAGTCTTTCTTTTTCTTCTTCTCGACCTTGCTGTCTATATCAGGACCCTTGAGATCGAGATTCTCTTTGTCTTCTTCGCTCATGAACAAAGGCTTGTCCCTGATATCGCGCTTGAGAGTGAGCACCATCTTTTTCTGGATATCGGGGTCGACGGCTTTCGCCCAGCGCAGAAAAGTGGCAGCATCCTTTTCGTTGCCCAGTTTCTTCTGAGCGCCATAGAGAAGGTAATAGCATTCGGCGGTAGGTCTTTCGCTCGAGAGGAAGAGACTAATATGAGCCATGGATTCGTTCACCCTGCCTGTCTCGAGAGCGGCATAGGCTTGAAGCAGGATTATTTCGGGGATGGTGCCGAAGACACGACGAGCCTGGTTCGCCATGCCATAAGCAAGATCCTGATATTTCTCGGCTCCGCAGCCGAGAGCAGCGCGAGTCATGGGCACGATCACGTCTGGTAGCTGAAGACCGCGCTGTCTCGAAATGACATAGGCTTTCTGCAATTCGACGAAGGCAGCATTGGGATTGTTCAGACCGAGATAAGCCTTGCCCAGGGTAATCAGGATAAGGGTATTGTTCGGTTGCACTTCCAGGGCTTTGCGCGCCTCGCGGACGGCGGTCTTGTAGTCTCCGGTCTTGACGCTGGCATCTGCCAGACCGGCTCGCATCCTCCAGATCAGCTCCGGGCTCAGGTGTTGTTTCTGAGCCAGAGCCAGACCGGTCTTGCAGTATTCCTTTTCCTTCTTGGCGTCTATGTTGCCATAGTGAGTACCGAGAATGACGCTGAGGACTGCTTTATAAGGATTGCCGGCATACTCTTTCTCGGCCATCCTGGCTCCTTCCGGAAACTTGCCTCCGAAAGCCAGGGCCCAGGCATTCATGGCACGGCTGCGGGCACTCTGCGGATTGAGATCGAGAGCTTCTTTCCAGATGCTTATGCCGTCGCGCCACTGCCAGTTGCGCCAGTTCGAGATACCGGTGAGACCGCCCAGAAAAAGCACCGAGAGCAAGACCGCCAGCATGGTTCTGGTGGTCGAAAGAGAAGCGAGAAGAAAGCCCGGAAAAATCGAGAGGGCGCATAGACTCAGATAGATGCGCCGGTCCGATACCAGCTCCGGTTGCACGATAAATATGAAGGGGAGCACCGAGAGGACAAAGAGAACGCAGGCGAAAGAAAGCACGATAGAGTTTCTCAGCCGGTAGGCCAGATACGCTATTCCCAGGGTGCAGGCGACACCCAGGATGGCCAGGGGATCGGAGAAACCGTTTGCCGGACTGATGGGCGGATCAAGAGAAAGTCCCAGGGGCAAGAGAAAGCAACGAAGGTAATAAGCCACCAGGAATTTGAACTGGGTGGCTATATAAGGAAGCCTGTCCAGGGACTCCAGACCGAAGCCGTTGCCGACCGGGGCGATATAGCGCAGAAGCAAGACGCATGGTATCAATACTGCCACCAGGAGCTGGGCGAAGAACTCGAAGGGGCGATCCATGATCCATGCCTTATAGCTCTCCTGGGAAGGCTTGAGAATCACTGCCAGCAAGATGAAAGCAAGCGGTGCCGTGATCGCCTGGTCGCCGCTCCAGACAGCCAGAACGAGGCTGAGATAGCAGAAAAGATAAGCAGTCACCGCCAGCTTGATGTCTCTTGTGGTGAAGCCTGTCATAAAGAGATGAAGGCTGCCCAGATAAAACATGGTGACAAGTAATGCCGCGCGCGCCGAAATATAGCTGACCGCCTCGCAAGCCAGGGGATGGCAGGCGAAAATTCCGGCGCCGGCGGCAGCAAGCACGTAAGGGTTGAGCTTCAGCCGCCCGTCTGCTTCCTGATACTTGCCCAGGCGCAGGATCAGATAATAGAGGAGCAGAGCGTTGACCACATGGGCGCCCAGGTTGACGGCGTGATAGACCGCTGCTGATTTGAGGGAGCCGGTTTGAACGTCGATGAGATAGCTGGCCTGGACCAGGGGCTGGCTCAGGGGACTTGTGAGGCACTGGAGAAGCAGGTCGTTCCACAATTGTTTGTGGTCTCGGAGATTGTTGATCGGATCGATATTGCTGACGTCCAGATAGGCGAAGCCGCTCCAGAGGCTTATGGTGTGGGCGGCAAAAGCCAGGACCAGGACGATGAGAAGACCTGTGGCAAAAGGCTTGAGGGCTATCTGATAATCGACTACTGCGAAAGAGCCGGAGTCGTCGACAACGACCGTTGTTTTTCGTTTTTTCTTTGGGCTCCGGGCTTGTTTCATAGCCTGATTCCTTCATAGATAGACTGCTTTCGCTGAGACTACATGCCCGATTTGCTGCCCGACTTATCGGCATTCCGGCTGCTTCGCCATTCTTCGTAAGAAGGCGGCTCACTGCCGATACCGTTCTTGAAATAACGCAGGAGAAAGCTGTTATAACTCTCCGGATCGTCGCTCTGGGCTTTTTGCGCCGGCTGTTTCGGCTTTACTTTGGTCTGCACTCGTTTCTTCGGAGTGCGCTGCCTGTCCCCGGGGTTTCTCGCCGTTTCCTGCCTCGGAGGTAGCCTTCCGGAGAGACGCTCTTTGAGATCGACTATCTTGTCAAGAACGCTTTTCTCTTCTCGAAAGCCGGCGGAGATTCTTGCCAGATCTACCAGGGACTTTTCCGGGTCCCGGCTCTCGTAGCGCCTTGCCCGCATGAAGAGACATTCGTCCAGAAGCTGCCTGGCTTCCATGGACACCTCGTCGGAATCATCGTTTCCGAGTCCTCGGGGACCGGCGGAGACTACCATCTCGAGCCTGGCGATGGTCTCATCCAGGGGACTGGTTCGGGTCTGTGGGCCCGGCGAGATCCCGGTCGCCGCCGTCTTCGAATACTGAGCCGGGGTCCTCGATCTGAGACCGGTATCATATGCGAGATAGAGCAGTATCAGGAGAATTGCCGAGGCCGCCAGGGCGATAAGGAGCAGGGGCGGAGCCCGATCCGGGCTGCCTGTCCACGCTTTTCTCTTCTCCTCGACCTGGCTTTGCATAGTAAATCAAGTCAAGTTTAGCATCTGCGAAAGATGCTATGATCTCCCGCATGAAAGATCCAGAAGCCGCCCAGCGCAAGAGAGACGAGCTCAGGGAAGCCGAGAAGAAAGAAGTTATCCAGGCGGTGGCCGCCTTGATGATACCGCTTTCACTCTTTCTCTCCTGCGTGATTTTTGCCGGCGGTGCTTTTCTTATCGTCAATCATGAGCCTTTCGGCTATTTCATGATCGGTCTCACTGCCGTGGTCGCACTCACGGCCTTCGTCGCGCTGATTCGCTTCCACAACGGTTATCGAGCGAAAGGCTATGTGCCCGGCGAAGACGGCAATATCGAGCTCGAGACCGATGAAGCCGGTGATGATGAAGTGATACAAGAAGCTGGCGAAAAATCCGAGACCACCGAAGATAGAATCCCGGTCGAGAAGTAGCTGGTAGTTTAGGTA
>JAGQHH010000659.1 GCA_020431945.1 Cyanobacteria bacterium HKST-UBA02
CCTTCAAGCTTTCGGAATCTTCCGGTCTTCCGGCAATCACCGATCAGCTCATCGAAGAGAACCGTAACCGCTCGGTAGCCTCCAAATTCCCCTTCGTAGGCGTCAAGCAGGAGAAGCTCAACGAGCAGGCTCAGAAACAGGAAGCCGTAGAGCCGCAAGCTCAGGCTGATCCCGTGGATCTCTCCGAGACCCGGATTCAGCAAGTCGACTTCAATGCCCAGCCCCTCAATCAGACCGAGTCTACTGCCGAGCCTCAGTCCCTGAAGCCCAACTTCAGATCCGGACAACAGGTCAGCGATGCCACCACGGTCGCTCCGGGTCTGGTAGCCACCGGTCCGGTATCCACCGTCTCGGCGGAACCGCCCATAGTGCCCTGATCGCTCTTCGAGCTAATTGAAAGCCCCCGGGAATATTCAGAACCGGGGGCTTTTCATTTGCTTTTGTAGTCGGCAGGCTCAGTCTCTTTCTGCCAGCCTGGCCAGGGCATTCTTTGCCGCCTCTTGCTCGGCTTGCTTCTTGGAGCGACCGGTCCCTGTGGCTATGGCGTCGCCGGCGATGCTGACTGCGATGGTATAGGTAGGCTCATGAGCCGGTCCTTCCGAATGCAGAACGGTGTAGGCAGGCAGACCCTGGGCCCGAGCCTGGGTGTATTCCTGGAGCTGGGCTTTGTAGTTGTCCTTTATCTCGTCCCGGTCGATGGAGGTGGCATGGCTGCCGAAGAGTCGGACGATGAGATTCTGCACCTGGAAAAGACCCTGGTCTTGATAGACGGCACCGATTAGCGCTTCCAGGCTGTCAGCCATGATCGACGGTCGCATTTGGACCTGTTTGCCGAGCAATATATAACGATCGAGACCCAGGTCCCGGGCGATCTCGGCCAGGACCTTGTCGCTTACCAGAACCGCCCGGATCTCGGTGAGCTGGCCTTCCATATATTCAGGAAAGCGATCGAGAAGATACTCGCTTACAACAAATTTGAGGATTGCGTCACCGAAGAACTCCAGCTTCTCGTAATTGCTATACCCGGGATTCTCGGCGGAGTAAGAGCTGTGGGTGAGGGCTTCATTGATGAGACCCATTTTGCCGCAGTTGAGACCGAGGCTCACACAGAGACTGTCGAGGTCTTTAACGCGTTTATGAGGTAATTCCAGCTCCATGATGATTTCGCCCTGAACGCTGCAGGTTGCGACTGTCCTGAATGAAACTCCGCTTTTCAATTTCCTGGTCCCACTTTATAACTCGGCTACACCTGCAAGATACAGTAATGCAGTCGGTTTGCGCCATTTTGTTAACCATTGTTTCACCCCCAGGCGGGATACAAAGTATGAACGTCGATCAGGATTTAAAACTAAATTTCGGTAATCTCGGCGAAGGCGACAGCGCGGTGTTCCGAGAGCCGCCTGAGCGCCTCTTCGAAGGAGCGATCGCCGGCGCGGTTGTCAGTAAAATCGAGGAAGTCCGAGGGTGGGGCACACCAGCGCTGGTGCTCGGCTCCCCAGGTTACCTGGCTATAATCTGGGACCGGCACTGCTTGGTGCCCACCCTGGTATTCTTACTCTAGTTCGGCAGCCCAGGTCGTCAGCTCTTGAAAAGAAGCGCGGTTTGCGGCGTAAGAGCTTTCCCGACCGAGCCTTCTGGTGGCCAGCATGTATGAACTGCAGATTACTCAAATCATCCTTTTCGTGATTATCGGCTTCGCCCTGCCGGCCCTTGGAATGATTCTCCTTGCCTGGGTCTTGCAGCTGTTGCTCGGTTATCACACCCCCAACCCCGTCAAGACCCAGCCTTACGAATGCGGCATGAAGCCGATTCAGGAGGCCCTGGTCCAGTTCGATATCAGGTACTACTTGTACGCGCTGCTCTTCATCCTTTTCGACATCGAGATCATCTTCATCATCCCCTGGGCGCTGGCTACGGACAACCTGCCCAAGGTTTTCGGCGAAGGCGCCTGGTGGCTCGGTCCTGTCGAAATCACCGTGTTCCTCGTGATTCTTGCTTTCGGGCTTGCTTATGCCTGGAAGAAAGGCGCCCTCGAGTGGGAGTGATCAAATGACTGCTTCGGAAAACGAAAAAATCATGACTGAAGGAGGTCTCTCGACCTCTGCCTTCTCTCTGGCTGTCCCCGAGGAGTTGAGAGACACCGTCACCCTCACCTCGGTGAGCGCTTTTACCGAATTTCTCTCCACGTTCATCAGCCCCGTGGCCAACTGGGCTCGTTCGCGGGCTGTCTGGCCTCTCACCTTCGGCACTTCCTGTTGCGCTATAGAAATGATGCATGTGGGGATGTCCAAATACGACATCTCTCGTTTCGGCTCCGAAGTCTTCCGCGCCACCCCCAGGCAGGCTGACTTGATTCTCACTGCCGGCACGATTACCAGAAAAATGGCTCCGGCTCTGATTACGCTCTACGAGCAGCTTCCGGAGCCCAAATATGTTATCGCCATGGGCGCCTGCACCGTCACCGGCGGCATGTTCAACGATTCTTATTCGGTAGTGCAGGGTGTCGACCGGATCATCCCGGTGGATGTTTATCTGCCCGGATGCCCTCCCCGTCCCGAAGGAATCCTCGATGCTCTCCTGAAACTCCAGGAGAAGATCCGCGCCGAGAATTATGCCAGCCGCGCCGCCGGGCTCTACAAGCAGAGAGCGGTTCGTTATGTCGATTACGATACCGGACTGCCCATGGAGGACCTTATCGAAGAGGTCAAGCTGGAAATGCAGCCGGATATTCAAGGATCAGATAAATGAGCGACGACAAAGAAAAAACAGCGCCACCGGCCGAACCTGAAGGTCCGCCTCCTCCCGGTCCCTGCGGTCAGTTTCTCAAGGACCACGGGATCGACAGCAAGCGCCTGGCGGACGCAGCCAGCGGTCATGAAGTGATCGAGCTCGCTGCTGACGATCTGCAGCGCTCCCTGAAGCTTCTGCGCAGCGGCGACGAGACCTGTCTCGATTTGCTGGTGTCTGTCGCCGGCGTCGATCAGGGTGATTCTTTCGAGTCGATTTATACGCTCTGGTCCTACGAAAACGACAATCAGCTCACAGTGAAAGTGAAAATTCCCAAGAGCGAGATCAAAGAGGGCGAGCTCCCCATGGTGCCCAGCCTCTCCACTTTCTGGTCTGCCGCCAACTGGCACGAGAGAGAGACTTACGACCTGGTCGGCATCAAGTATCTCGGTCACCCGTATCCGCGCCGTATTCTCAATCCCTGGGACTGGGAAGGACATCCTCTCCGCCTGGATTACAGGCAGCCCATAGACGCTCTCAACGACAAGAACCCCAAGTCTTTCAGATAAACAAGCTCAGGTAGACCAATGACCGCCGAAGTAAAAGAACAAGATTTGAAGACCGATGAGATGATCATCAATATGGGGCCGCAGCACCCTGCGACCCACGGCGTTCTCAGGCTGATTCTCACCCTGGACGGCGAGTTCGTCAAACATGCCGAGCCGGTCCTCGGTCACTTGCATCGTGCTCAAGAATGGCAGGGACAGAACCGCACCTGGTTCCAGTACCAGGCTCTCATCGATCGGGTCGACTATCTCTCCGGTATGCACACTTCCTGGGCCATGGCCCGGGCGGCAGAAGTCCTGGATGAATGCGAAGTTCCCGAGAGAGCCGAGTATCTCCGGGTCCTGGTGTCCGAGATGAATCGTATCTCCTCTCACCTTCTCTGGCTCGGGACTTATCTCATCGACCTCGGAGCCATGTTCGGCTTTCCTTTCTATCCTTTCCGGGAGCGTGAAAAGCTTCTCGATCTCTTCGAGGAGATCGCCGGCCAGCGCATGATGTTCAACTATATCCGGATCGGCGGCGTGCAGCGGGATCCCAAACCGGACTGGTTCCGCCGTCTGCGCGAGTTCACCAAAGAATTTCCGGATCGTGTGGACGAGTACGAAGCCATCGTCACCGAGAATCCAATCTTCTTGAAGCGCACCAAGGGCGTCGGGGTTCTTCCCCTGAAGCTCGGTCAGGATTACGGAGTCACCGGTCCCTCTCTGCGCGCCTCGGGTACCGACTTCGATTTGCGCCGCCGCAAGCCATATTCGATCTATCCCAAGCTCGATTTCAAAGTTCACTGGCTCGACAAGCCCGAAGGCGGCGATACCTGGGATCGCTATATCCTTCGTGTCAGAGAAATGCGCGAGAGCAACGAGATCATCAAACAGGTTCTCGACATGATGCCTGAAGGTGGCGAGATCATGGCCAAGAAGCAGAACGCCGGTCTGCGTGTGAAAGCAGGCGAGGGCTTCTCGGCCATCGAGTCCCCCCGCGGCATTCTCGGTTGCTACATCATCTCGAACGGCTCGGAC
>JAGQHH010000660.1 GCA_020431945.1 Cyanobacteria bacterium HKST-UBA02
AGATCGAGATGGTTGGTGGGCTCGTCCAGGATGAGGAGATCGGGTCTGGCGGCAATGGCAGCAGCCAGGGATAGACGTTTACGCCAGCCCCCCGAGAGCTCTCCGGCAAGCTTTTCCCTGTCCTTGAAGCCGAAACGCTTGATTGCCTGGTCGACAGCAGTCTCTTTCTCGTAATCCTGCCAGGGTAGGTGCTCCACGGCTCCTTGCAGGAAGGATTGCACGGATTGATCTGCAGGTAGTTCCTTGTCTGCTTCCTGAAAGGCGGCCGAGACTCGCATTCCTTTCCTGGTGACGATTTCGCCTTCATCGGTGTCCATGAGCCCGGCGAGAATTCTTAACAGAGTCGATTTTCCCGAGCCATTGGGCCCGATGAGACCTATCCGATTTTCTTCCTCGATAGTGAGGCAGAGTTCATCGAATAGCTTTTTGCCGGAGTAAGCCTTGGGTATTGCTTGACAGTCGATGAGGATTCCCATGTCCATCACACTTAACATACAGCTGAAGGAAATTGGAAGATCGTTCCTTTACCTATGACATCCTGTTATCCTATCCCGAGCCGTTAGACGGCAGTTATTCGCAGCTCTGTCAAAACTAGAAGTTGGAACAATGAAAATCCTCGTACCTTACAATGGTTCAAAATTTTCTCTTGACGCCCTGCGCCTGGTAGCCACCATGGCGCTCGATCCGGCCTCGGAGATCCTCATCTTCAATGTCGCCGACCGCGGCGCCGGCAGCCCCCTGGCCATCCATGAGGAGAAAGCCGTCCGCCAGCAGGAGATCCTGGTCTTCAAATCCGCCCATCTCAAAGAGCTGGCCGATGAGCTCTCTTTGTGGCAGCGGGAATGCACGATCAATTACCGGGTTCACTTCGGCTCTCCCAGAGAGAGCATTCTCGATGTGGCTCAAGAGTGGAATGCGGACCTGATTGTGATTGCCGCCCACGAGCGAAGCAGCTGGGGCCGGCTCATGCGCGGCAGCGTCTGCCAGGCGGTCCTGGATCAGGCGGCCTGCTCGGTGCTGGTGGTGAAGCCCACCGACGATGTCCAGGGCGGCTCCATGGGCGCTCACGGCTATAGAGTCCTGATCCCCATCGAGGGCTCTTTCTATTCTTATGAAACCGTCAGCTGGATCGCCAACCAGGTCTGGAAAAGAGGCACCAGTTTCAAACTCCTCATGGCTGTGCCGGAGTATAAAGCCCTGCTTTCGGACAAGCTTTCGCAGCTCGAATATAACGAGCTCAATCAGCGCTTTCTGGAGCTCAAGCAGAGAGCCTTCCAGATGCTCGAAGAGCATGCTCTCAAGCTGGGCCGGCAGGTCGGCAACGAGCATGTCACCATCGAGGTGGTCCCCGGGGAGCCTCGCCAGGTCATTCTCGACGCCGAAAAGCAATGGCAGCCGGACATCATCACCATGGGCTCCCAGGGGCACAACCATTTCGAGGCTTTCATCTCGGGAAGCGTCCCTAAATATGTGGTCAGCCATTGCCAGTGCTCTTGCCTGATCGTCCGCCGTTTCGCCGGCGGCAAGCCGAAGGTGAAGGCGAAGAACCGCGAGAATATCAAAGACATTCTCGAGTCCATTCATTTCACCCCGGCTGAGAACGAGCAGCGCGAAACCATGCCCCACGGAGTGGTTTTCTAGGACTTTTTACCGGACTTCGTGATTTCCCCAGTGATCATGTCCAGGTTCTCGAAATAACATGTATATCCGTTAAGACCCTCACGGATATTCAGGCGAGAAATGGCGGATTTGATATCTGGCAATGATTCGACAACTTCCATAGACAGCCGGACTACCGGACAGGTCTTGCTCGCAGAAGGTCCCTGGCAACCTCCGGGCAAGGTTTTCATACCCCCGGTCAGTCCCGACGTCCTTCCCGGCGACCCCGGATGCAAGCCTTCTCCGGATTTCACCCAGGTAATCGATGCGGCTGCCCGCAATATCTATGACGTGAAATCCATGGGCGATATCGAGGCGATCAAGAAAGGCTATTGCGATACCGGCCGGACCGCTGACGCTCTGGACGCCGCCCAGAATGCGCTGAGGCGCACCGGGGATCCGTTTAACGGTCTTTTCCGGGGACAGAAATCGGTGGATCTGGACGCTCTTTTCGAGGGTCGCAACCATACCATCGGAGTCGACTTCCAGATTCCCGGGCTGGATGCCACTACCAGGGAGCCCCGTAAGGGTCCTTTCGTAATCAACGAAATCCTCAAAGGCAGCCCGGCCGAGAAAGCCGGGC
>JAGQHH010000661.1 GCA_020431945.1 Cyanobacteria bacterium HKST-UBA02
CGTGGCCCGAAGCCCGATGACGGCGGTGGTGATCATCTTCGAGATGACCACCGACTTCAATGTGGTCCTGCCTCTCATGGTCAGCTGCGTGCTCAGCTATCTCGTTGCCGAGCGCCTCGACCCGGGCTCGATGTACGACCATATCCTCAGGATGCAGGGGATTATTCTCAAAGACGAAGAGTCCGGACAGGGTCTCATGAGCCGTCTCAAGGCAAGAGACGTCATGGAAAAGGGCATGGAGATCCTGGCTCCCCAGGACAGTCTCAAAGACCTGGAGCACAAGCTCGAGCAGTCCGGACGCCGGGAACTGGCTGTCCTGGACGAGAAAGGCAAAGTGATCGGCATCTGCTCGATCACCGACGTGGAGGCTGCCGCTTCCAAAAATCTCGGAGAAGATACGCCGGTGCGCCGGGTGATGACCGCCAAGCCCCTCACTATCAGAAGCGACGAGAACCTGGCCACGGTCATTCTGGTGCTCGAGAAATACAGGCTCAAATGCCTGCCGGTGGTGGAGCGAAATAAATTCGTCGGCATGATCACCGAGCACGACGTGGTGAAAGCCGAGTTCAAGGCCCTGGGCATGAAAAAGCGCGCCACCAGCGGCAGCTATATCGTCTACCAGACCAGATCGCCTTCCGAGGGTGTCGGAAGAATGCTGGTGGCAGTCGCGGATCCCCAGGCCGCCTCCAATCTCATCAAGCTCGGAGCGCATCTGGCCAGGTCCAAGCAATACGAGCTCGAATGTCTGAATGTGATCACCATCCCGAAAGAGCAGGATCCTTCAGAGGCGAAGGTGAGCCCTACCCTGGGTAGAAAAATCTCGGAAGAGGCCGAGAGGGTCGGTCATGAGTTCAAGATCCCGGTCCACACCAATATCAGGGTCGCCCATGATGTGGGCGACGCCATCGCCGAGACGATTCACGACCGCCGGGTGGATCTCTTCCTCATGCGCTGGAGCGGTAACCGTCGCAGTCAGAAGGGCGATCACCTCCTGCGTGCGGTGATGGAGAGCACCACCTGTGCCGTCACCCTCTTGAGCCGCCTGGAGGATCATGGTCAGTACGGAAGGATTGTCATCCCCATTGCGCCTTTCCTGGACACGAAAGCCGCTCTGGATCTACTGCCGATGCTCATCGCCGGGCGCCAGGAGCTGGCGGTAACTCTAATTTCAGTGGCCAAAGAGCACCAGATGGAAGAGACCAGACTGGAAGTCGAGAAGCAGAAAGTGGTGATCGAGCACAACTATCATCTCGATGTAGAGGTCGCCACCATGGAAGCCAATTCGGCCATATCCCTGCTCTCCTCCATAGACAAGAGCGAGAAGACCGATCTGCTGGTCCTCGGGCTGAGCCGCAAGAGCCTGACCAGGGCAGTCCACCACCGCTCTTTCAAGAAGATGCTCTCTCAAGGAGAGATGGCGGTGGTGGTCAGTTGCCTGAAGACCGAAGCCTGACTCAGTTGGTGGAAGCCTCGAGACCTGTCTTGATGTCGGGAAGCTTCTGACCGAGCTTAGCCATAGTCTGATAGGTGAGGGCTGCCACTTCCGCTCTGGTGGCGTTGTCTGCCGGTCTTATCGAGTAGGGATCCGGGTGGTTCACCAGAATTCCGGCATTGGCCGCCTTGGCGACGCTGGGCACTGCCCAGGCTGCCACCTTGGTGCCGTCCTTATAGCGGTCCAGAACTTTGGTGTCGCTGTTGGCGCTTTCCAGGGCTTTGGAGAGGATGACCAGAGCCTGGGCCCGGGTGATCTTGTCCTCCGGACGGAAGCTTCCGTCAGGATAGCCGCCCACCAGACCGGCGTCACTCACGGCACTGATCGCTTTGTAAGCCCAGTGCCTGGAGGAGAGATCCGAGAATTTCGCATCACGGCCGGCCGGGGGTAGATTGAGAGCCTTCATGGCGATCGCCGCGAACTGCGAGCGGGTGATGCCGTTGTCGGGCTTGAAGCTGCCGTCTGGGAAACCGCCTATGGTGCCTCTCTGGGAGAGGATGGCGATATATTTCTCAGCCCAGTGCCCGCGGGTATCAGGCGCCACACTGCCGACATCCACTGTGACCTGCACCGGCGCCGCCGCCGAGAGCCTGTCCAGATCGGCTGCGAGCTTGTCCAGGTCGCGCTTGAGAGCCATGACTTCCCAGTCCGAGAGCTTGTTGTCCGAGCCCCGGAAGGAAGCCTCGACACTGGCGATGCGATCGAATTCTCTCTTCAGGGCATCGGCATTGCCGTCGCTCAAGGTGCCCTTGTTCTTAGCATCCGCCATCTTCTTCTCGATGTCGCTTTGCAGAGCGTCGACATCGGGAAGAGCCTCTATATAGGTAGACATCTTGCTTTCGAGATTGCTGTATTCCTTGCTCAGGGCGACTGCCTCACGATCGTCCACCTTGCCATCGTTGGCGGTGAAAGTGGACTCGAGGAAGCTGATACGATTGAGCTCTTGCTTGATCTCCTCGGCCTTCTTGGGATCGAGCCGGCTGGCCGCGAGAGCTTCATTGATCCGGGTCTCGATATCGGCTTTCTTGCCGCTGAGATTGGGCAACTTATTCAGGGCGCTGTCGAGCTTGCTCGAAAGGGCATCGAGATCCTGGCTGATGATCAGGTTCTCAGTATCGCTGAGAGAACCGTCGAGCTTATAGAAAGACTCTTTGGAATCGATTCTGTTGAGCTCGGCGAGCAACTCGTCTCCCACGGTAGCAGGGTTGAAGAGGGAGCCGCTGCGAGCAGCCTCGATGCGAGTGCGCAGGCTCTCCTTGCGCTGGCTGACGGTCATCTGGGTGCCCGGAGCGGCGGCAATGGCGTCATCGGTCCGCTTCTTGAGCGCATTGAGGTCGCGCACCAGGGTCATGATCTCGTTCCGGTTGAGAGAGCCGTCGGCCCGGTACATGGATTCCAGAGCTTCGATTCGCCCGAACTCCTGCATGAGCTCCCCGGCTTGCTGGACGGTGAGCTTGCCGGCTGTCTGGGCGCCTGTAATGGCGGTCTTGATCTCTTCCTGACGAGCATCTATGCCGCGCACCGCGGTGGGCACCACCTGCGGTTCGTAGCGGTCCACCTGGGCTTTCAGGCGCTCGAGCTCCAGGGCCAGGGTGAGGACTTCCTCGGATGTGAGGGTGCCGCCGCTTGCCTTAAGAGCCTCTTCATGGGTCTGGATACGAGCGAGCTCCTGGCGCAGGGGCTCTGCCTGAGCCTGGGTGAGCTTGCCGGCGGTCTGGAGCTGATCTATTTTGGCCTTGATTTCGGCTTGTTTGGCGTCTACGCCCGGATCTTCGATCACTCTCACTTTCATGGTGGATTCGATTGCGGATGCCAGACGGTCGAGATCCAGGGACAGGGTGAGAGTCTCGGTGCTGTTTAGAATACCGTCATTTCGATAGACCCTTTCCTTGTCCTTGATGGCATCGAGCTGCTGATTGAGGGAGCTGGCCTCGAGACTGGTCAGCCTTCCTGACAACAGAGCATCGGAAATCTGCTTGCTGAGCTCGGCTTCCCGGCCCGGCACATCGGTAATCCCGGCGGAACGCTCGGTGAGACTGGACTGGATATCCTGAGATAGCTTGTCGAGATCGAGGACAAGGCGCATACGCTCGAAGATTGAGAGCTTGCCGTCCTGACGGTATTGAGTGTCCAGCTGTTTGATTCTGTCCAGAGACTGCCCGAGGGTCTGGGCTTTCTCTCTGGTCAGACGTCCTGAGGCCTGCTCTTCGGAAATCTGCTTCTCTGTCTCCGTGATCCGACCCTGGACATCGATCATCCCGGGGACCTGGGACCAGTTGAGCTGCGCTGATGCAGGCTGACCGGCCGTGCATGCCAGCATCGAGAGCAGGCTGATGGTAGCAGCAGCAAATCTAAAAGGACGTCTCATGAGCACCTCCACGAAAAAGACTTCATGCCATTCTATTAGCTTGAAAAGCGCTCTCCGGTGATGCCCGGGTTTTCCTTTACATTTGTCCTATAGAATAAGCGAAAATGCGCTATCCTTAACGTCCGCGCGCGATGGCTGCGTTCTCAAGACATGCTGCCGGGCGGATCTCAAGAATTCGGGAGGCATTATGACTGGTAGCGCCGATACTAATATCACGGTGGAAGACGACCGCACCGGAGTCAGCATCAAGACGCTGAGACGCGCTCTGGCAGACAATCTCTACTATAACTGCGGCAAGTATCCCGAAATCGCCACCAAGAACGACTACTACCAGGCAGTCGCCTACACTGTCAGAGACAGGCTCCTGCACCGGTGGATCAACACTATCCGTCATTATTTCAAAGGCGGTGACCGGATCGTCTGCTACCTTTCAGCAGAGTTTCTACTGGGCCCGCACCTGCTCAACAACATGTTCAATATGGGCATCTATGACGAGATGCTCAAAGCCACCCATGACTCCGGTCTCAATCTCGAGGATATCGCCGACTACGAAGAAGAGCCCGGTCTGGGCAACGGCGGTCTCGGCAGGCTGGCCGCCTGCTATCTCGATTCCATGGCGACCCGGAACATTCCGACCATAGGCTTCGGGATCCGCTACGAGTTTGGGATTTTCGACCAGGAGATAAGAGACGGCTGGCAGGTGGAGATCGCCGATCGCTGGCTGCACAACGGCAATCCATGGGAACTGCCCAGACCGGAAGCAGCCTTCACGGTCAATTTCGGCGGGGGCACCGAGAGCTATACCGACGAGCAGGGTCGCTACAGGGTGAGATGGATACCGGAACGCGAAGTCCTGGGTATCCCCTATGACACCCCGATCCCCGGCTACGACACCGGCACCGCCAACACCCTCAGGCTCTGGCGAGCGGAAGCAGCCGAGACTTTCAATTTCCAGATCTTCAATATGGGCGACTATCTCGGAGCGGTCACCGACAAGATGATGTCCGAGAACATCTCCAAAGTCCTCTACCCAAACGACAATGTCTCCCAGGGCAGACAGCTCCGTCTCGAGCAGCAGTATTTCTTCGTGTCCTGCTCCCTGCAAAACATCATGCAGTTCCAGAAGCTCTGCGGTGACGACGTGGATACTCTCCACGAGCGCTTCGTGATCCAGCTCAACGACACCCACCCGTCCATCGCCGTGGCAGAGCTGATGAGGCTTCTGGTCGACGAGCACGGTCTCGACTGGGATCATGCCTGGGACGTCACCCGCAAGTCCTTTGCCTATACCAATCACACCCTCCTGCCCGAAGCCCTGGAGCGCTGGCCGGTGAGCCTCCTCGAAAGCCTCCTGCCCAGACATATGCAGATCATCTACGAGATCAACAGCCGTTTCCTCGATACGGTGAGACGCCGTTATCCCGACGATGATGCCCTTGTGTCCAGGGTCTCTCTCATAGAGGAGAACGACGAGCGTCATGTGCGCATGGCCAATCTAGCCTGTGTCGGCAGCTCCTATATAAATGGAGTGGCCGCACTCCACACCGAATTGCTCAAGCACAATGTGCTCAAGGACTTCTTCGCCCTCACCCCGGAAAAATTCGTCAACATCACCAATGGGGTCACCCCCAGACGCTGGGTGGCGATAAGCAATCCGGATCTGTCGAAGCTCATCTCGAGCAAGATCGGCAAAGGCTGGATCGCTCATCTCGAGGAGCTCAAAAAGCTCGAGCCCCTGGCCGATGACAGGGGATTCCAGGAAAAATGGCGCCAGGTGAAGCACGGTCAGAAAACGAAACTGGCCTCCTTCGTCGCCGACCGCACCGGGATCATCATCGACCCGGCAAGTCTCTACGACATCCAGGTCAAGCGCATCCACGAGTACAAG